>JACDAV010000414.1 GCA_013695255.1 Chloroflexota bacterium | reverse complement strand
CCTCGAACGTGGGCGCATAGCCCCGGATCAGCCGCGGGTTCGTCGTATCCGTCGCTCGAGTGAAGGTCAGGCGCTGGGTCAGGTAGTCGAGCTCGAACATGCCTTCCTCGCCGAGCACCACGAGCTGCCGCCGCTTGGCCGGGGTGAGCCAGTTGACGTCGAGCATGCCGGTCATGCCGCCGGGAAAGTGGAGCAGGCCGAAGAGCAGGTCCTCGTGATCGGCGTGGATCCGCCGCGCCGTCTCGGCGAAGACGCGCTCCGGTCGCTCGCCGGCGATGGCCGACAGGATGTCCGCGTCGTGGGTCGCCAGGTCAACGCTCACGCCCACGTCGCGGATGCGGGCCGGAAAGGGACCCGCCCGCCGCGCGGCGACGGCGTAGATCGCGGACAGCCAGCCCGCCTCCAGCAGCCGGCCGAGCTCGATGACCGCCGGGTTGAACCGCTCGACGTGCCCCACCTGCAGTGGAACCGCGCCGCGCCCGGCGGCCATCGCGATCTCTCGCGCCTCGGCGGCCGAGGCGGCCAGGGGCTTCTCGACGAGGAGCGGGAGACGGCGCTCGATGGCCGCCAGTGCAATCGCCCGGTGCGCGGTCGTAGGGGCTGCCACGATGACTGCGTCGAGCTCCGCCTCGGCAAGCATCGTCAGGGGCTCGGCATAACCCTGCGCGCCCGTGCCGGACGCAGCACTTTCGCGAGCGGCTCCGTCCGGGTCGGCGACGGCCGCGATGCGCACGTCGGGCCGGCCCGCCAGGATCCGCAGGTGGTTGCGGCCCATCGAGCCGAGCCCGGCCAGCCCGACCCGAAGCGGTGTGTCGGTCACCGAGATGCGGGTTCGCCCGCGGCCGCGCTGGCCGTCGTTGCTGTTGTCGCTCTCACGGCGGCCTCTGGCCCGCCGGACCCGGCCCGGAGTGGACCACTGCCGGGCGGCGCCGGCGAATCCGGCGTGATACCTCCATGTCGCTCGACCGCGTCCCCGACGGCGCGGATCACGGTCGCCTGCTCCTCGTCGGTCAGGCCCGGAAACATCGGCAGCGACAGGGTGGTCGCCGCCACGTGGTCGGTGACCGGCAGGTCGGCGTGGAGGCCGCGCTCCTGGATGTACGCCTGGCGATGGACCGGCAGCGGGTAGTAGACGTCCGCGCCGACGCCGGCGCCCCGGAGGCTGTCCAGGATGGCGTCGCGCCCATCGCCGACGCCGAGCGTGTACTGGTGGAAGACGTGGATCCGGCCTACCGGCGTGACCGGGGTCAGCACCGGCAGGTCCGCGAAGGCGTCGTCGTAGGCGGCCGCGATCGTCTGCCTGCGCGCGGTGTTCCGGTCCAGCTTGTCCAGCTGCGCCAGCCCGATCGCCGCCGCGATGTCGGTCAGCCGGAGGTTGTAGCCGAGGATCTCGAACTGGTAGCGAGAGCGCATGCCCTGGTTGCGGTAGAGCCGCAGCCAGTCCGCCAGCCCGTCGTCGTCGGTGGTGATGAACCCGCCCTCGCCGGTCGTCATGTTCTTGGTCGCATAGAGGCTGAACGCACCGTGCCCGAAGCTCCCGGCGGCCCGATCGCGGAACGTCGCGCCGTGCGCCTGCGCGGCGTCCTCGACGACCGCCAGCCCGTACCTGTCGCCGATCGCCCGCACCATGTCCATGTCGGCGACGAGCCCGAACAGGTGGACCGGCAGGAGGGCGCGCGTCCGGGACGTGATCGCCCGCTCGATCCGTTTCGCGTCGATCAGGTACGTGTCCGGCTCGATGTCCACGAAGACCGGCGTTGCGCCCGTCGAGAGGATCGCGTTGGCGGTCGCCGCGAACGTGTGACCCACGGTGATCACCTCGTCGCCGGGACCCAGCTCCAGACCGGCCAGGATGGCCATCAGGGCGATGGTCCCGTTGCCGACCGCGATGGCGTGGCGCGTGCCGACCCGATCGGCCCAGCGCTCCTCGAGCTCCGCGACCCGGCGGCCCTGCGCGATCATGCCGCTGCGCAGCACCTCCGTGACCGCCGCGACCTCCTCCTCGCCGATGTCCGGGCGGGCGATCGGGATCATGCCGGGATCTCCGTCCTGGGCCCGCTGGCCTCCTCCACCGTCTGGCCGTCCGGCACGTAGCTGAAGGCGCGGCCACAGGCCGGGCAGTGCAGGGCGGTGTCGCGGGCGTAGTGGGCCGGCTCCGCCGGGGCCGGGTCGCCGTTCGCGTCGACCAGCGGCCGGCCGCACGAGCACACCCAGCCGATCCGTCGGGCGGGGTTGCCGGCGACCAGCGCATGAGCGGGCACGTCGCGCGTCACGACCGCCCCGGCGCCCACCGTGGCGAACCGGCCGACCTCCACCCCGGCCACGACGACCGCGCCGGCCCCGACGGCGCAACCATGGCGCAGGACGATCGGGCTCACCCGCCAGTCGCCCGATCTGGCCAGCTCACCGGACGCCGTGATCGAGCGAGGGTAGCGGTCGTTGGTGAGAATCGCGCCCGGACCGATGAAGACGCCGTCCTCGACCGTCACGCCGTGATAGAGGAGCGCGGCGTTCTGGATCTTGACCGCGTTGCCGATCACGACGCCGGCGTCGATGAACACGTCACGGCCCACGACCCCGTCGCCGCCGATCCGCGCGCCGGTCCTGACCTGCGCCCGCTGCCAGATCGTCGTCCGGGCTCCGACCGCAACGTCGTCCTCGATGTCCGTGGACGGATGGACCAGGGCGGTGGGATGGATCACGGTCGGACGGTCAGCGGCGGAGCCGCAACAGCCCCGCGACGATCCCGAAGGCGGTCCCGAAGGCGACCGCGCCGCGCCAGTCCAGCACCGGCCGGACCGTTCCCTCCACGCGACCGGCGATCAGGAACAGGACGTTGGCGCCCTTCTCCACCTCCGCCCGGACGGCCACGACGGACTGGACGAACGCCTGCTCGATCTCCACCTCGCGGGCGAACACGACGTTCGCGGCAGCCTGGCGGATCTGGACCTCGTCCGCGAACGCCGCACCGATTCCGCCCAGCTCCACGGACACGCGGTCTCCCCGGGCCAGGCCGATGCCGCCCATGGACACGCTGACGTCCTGGCCGTCTGCCCGGCCGATCCCGCCACGCGACACCTGGATCGTGGATCCGGTCGCGGCCGGGAGGCCGTCGTTCTCGATGATCGTGACCTCCCCGGACGGCGTCGCGAGCTCCGTGCTCTTCGACTTGCCGGGCTTCCCCGCCCGGGCGGCCCTGCCGCCCCCGCCATCGGCCTTGCGGGCGGCTCGCCTGGGCCGCCGTTCAGCGCTGGCGCCGTCGTCCTCGGCGACGACGCCACCGGCCCCTTCGGCCGCTTGCAGGGCGTCGGCACGCTCCGCGCCGGTCGGGTCCGGGGTCGCGGCGTCTTCGTTCGGCTCGGCCATCGGTTCGTCCCTCGATCGTCGTGTGTCGGGTCAGGATAGCGCGGCTGCCGGCCTGACAGCTCAGGGCCGATGGCGAGGCCGGGAACCTCGCTGGCCGACGTCCGCGTAAATGGCACGCGTGTCCGCCGCCACGTCGTCCCACGTCCGTCGATCCCGGAGCGCCCGCTCCTGGGCCTCGAGCCGCAGCCGCTCATGCACGCGGTCGTCCGACCAGATCGTGGCCAGCGCCCGCGCCAGCCGCTCGGGCTCGCCGGGCTCGACCAGGATCCCGGCGGTTCCGACGACGCCCGGCAGCGCACCGACCGCCGACGCGACGACCGGCGTACCCGCCGCGAGCGCCTCGAGGGCGCTGAGACCGGCCGCCTCGGAGACGACCGGCAGCAGCGCGGCGCGCGCCCCGGCCACGAGGCC
>JACDAV010000403.1 GCA_013695255.1 Chloroflexota bacterium | reverse complement strand
ATCGCCGCCGAGGTCAAGGACTTCGACCCCACGGTCGCGATGGACCGCAAGATGGCCCGCCGGATGAGCCGCTTCATCCATTTCGGGATGGCCGCCGCCGCGGAGGCGGTCGAGGACGCCGGCCTCGACTTCTCGACCTGGCCGGTCGAGCGCCGCGATCGTTGCGCGGTGGTCATCAACACCGGGGGCGGAGGCATCGAACAGGTCACCGACGGCGCCGAGGCGATCCGGCTGAAGGGCCCTGGCCAGGTCAGCCCCTTTGCGATCCCGGCCCTGTCCGGCTCGATGGCCGCGGCCCAGGTCTCGATGCGCTACGGCCTGACCGGACCGGTCATCACCCAGGTCGCCGCCTGCGCCAGCGGGGTGATCGCCTACCAGGACGCGCTGCGGCTCATCCGCTCCGGCGAGTGCGACGTGGTGCTCGCGGGCGGCTCGGAGGCCCCGCTCCTGCCGGTGGCGTTCGCCGCCCTCGGCAACATGGGGGCGCTGTCGAGGCGGAACGACGACCCGGAACGGGCCTCACGCCCGTTCGATCGGGACCGCGACGGCTTTCTGTTCGGCGAAGGAGCCGGGGTCATGGTGGTGGAGTCCGCGCAGCACGCGCTGGATCGCGGAGCGACGATCCTGGCCGAGATCATCGGCGCCGCCCTGACGGCCGATGCCTTCCACATCAGCGCTCCGGAGCCGACCGGCCGTGGTGCAGCCATGGCGATGACCCGCGCGATGGGCGACGCCCGGGTGACGCCCGAGCAGGTCGACTACATCGTCGCCCATGGCACGTCGACGCCGCTCAACGACGTGACCGAGACGCGGGCGATCAAGGCGGCGTTCGGCGAGCGGGCCTACCAGCTGCCGATCAGCTCGCCCAAGTCGATGATCGGGCACCTGCTGGGTGGGGCGGGGGCCGCAGCGGCCATCGCGGCGGTGGGCTCGATCCGTGACGGCTGCGTGCCGCCCACCATCAACCTCGACAACCCGGATCCCGAGTGCGACCTCGACTATGTGCCGAACGTCAAGCGCGAGACGGCCGTCGACACCGCGATGGTCAACGGCTTCGGGTTCGGGGGCCAGAACGCGGTCGCGATCTTCCGGCGCTTCGAGGCGTAGCAGCGGGAGCCGCAGTCCGGTCAGCCGGCGAGCGCGTCGCCCTCGAGGCGGCGCAACCCGGCCACCAGGTCGTCGGGCAGCGCGACCGGCCGGCCCGCCGCGTAGTCGTACGTCACCAGCACGGACTCGGCGACCGCGATCAGGCGCGCGCGGCCCCATCGGCTGTCCGGCGCGGTCAGGCGGTGGTCCATCGAGAAGCTGGTCCGGCCCAGCCGCGTCACCCGTGTCTCGACCGCCAGCGTCTCGCCGTAGAAGGCCGGTGCGCGAAACGCGACCCGAACGTCGGCCAGGATCATCCCCTCCTCCGCCCCGTGCACGCCCAGCGGCAGCGGCCGGCCGGTCGCCGCCTCGTAGTACGCGGCCCGGGCGATCTCGAAGTAGGTCAGGTAGGCGGCGTTGTTGACGTGGCCCATCGCGTCGGTGTCCGCGAAGCGGACCTCGACCTCCCTCCGGCAGGCGAAGTCACCGGCGAGATCGCGCGGGTCGCTCGGCACGCTCAGTCGCGATCGGGGTGGGGACGGGGAGCTGACCATGCATCCGAGTGTAGGATGCGGCTCGATGCCACGCCCCCTCATGCCGCCCTGGCTCCGGCGCGGGCTGGAGGCCGCGCTCGTGGCCGCGGTCGTGGCGATCGCGTCGCTCTGGGGCGACCGCCTGTCGGCCGGCGCGCCCTATCCGTTCCCCGGCGGTCCTGCCGGCGCCCTCCAGGTGGCGCCCGCGGTGCTGGCGATCGGGGTCCTCACGACCGCCTACCCGGTGGCCATGGCGGCCACCCGCGGCGACGCCGTGATGGGCGCGCTGGCAGCCTTCCTCGTGGCCTGCGACCTGACGATCGTGTTCATCGGCGGCCACGTCTCGCTGGAACGGATGGCGGTCGTCCTGCCGACCGGAGCGTTCATCGCGCTGCTCGCCCTCGGGCCGACCGCGGCGGGGCTCGTCGGCAGCCAGGTGGGCGCCTCGCTGGGCTTCGGTCGGCGGGCCGGTGCGATCGCGGCCGTGGCCAGCGCCGTCGGCGCCGGTGCGGTGCTCGTCACGATCGGCCTGGTCGCCTAGCCCGGACGGCCCGCCTGCGGCGACCGTAGCGCTCGGTCAGTCGACGACCAGCGTCCCGACCATCCCGGCCTCCTCGTGGCCGGGCACGGTGCAGATGAAGCGCTACGTGCCTAGCGCACCAACGACGCCGTCGGGTCCTCTACCATGATCGCCGGTGGACGAGCTCGCCCTGGCCTTTGCCGTCGTCGACGCGCCATGGGGTCCCGTTCACGTCGCCGCCGGACCGGGCGGACTCGTCGCGGTCGAGCACCTCGCGACAACGGAACGCTTCGTCGCCCGGCTGGGTCGCCAGTTCGGCGCCACTGTGCGGCCCGCCGGACCGGGCGCGGACCCGGCCGCGTCACTTCTGGCCGAAACCGCAGCGGACCAGCTGAGCGCCTACCTCGCCGGCCGGCGGCGCGTGTTCGACCTGCCCGTGCATCTCGCCGGGCGATCGGCCTGGGATCGCGCGGTCCTCGCCGGCGTGACGGCCGTGCCGTGGGGCGCCGTGACGAGCTACGGGCGGGTGGCTCGGCGGATCGGACACCACGGGGCGGCACGGGCCGTCGGCGGAGCCGTTGGCCGCAACCCGATCGGGATCGTGATCCCGTGCCACCGGGTAGTAGCAAGCGATGGCTCCCTCGGAGGATACGGGGGCGACTGGCTCGGCTCGCGCGAGATCCTGCTCGAGATCAAGCGGGAGCTCCTGCGGCTCGAGAGCGTGACGCTTCCGGTCAGCGAGCTGTTCGACTGACAGGTCCCCGCGCCTAGTGGCGGGGAACCGGCCGCATCGGGTAGACGCCCACGACGATCGGGGTTCGCGGGTCGAGCGATAGCTCGTAGCCGATGTCGCCGGCACGCAGCAGCTCGCCGAGAAGCCCGCCCTCGCGCGCCGGGAGACCGACGTAGATCGTCCCGACCTCGACCTGCACCGGCGTCACGTCGTCCTCGACGCCATTGATCCCGAACCGGCGGCGCAGCTCGTGCATCGGGACCCAGGCGCGGCTCTTGATGAAGCGCCGCAGCTGTGCGGTGGTCGTGACGGGTATGGGCAGACCGGGCGGCGCCACGGCGTGGCCGTTCGAGCCCTGGAGCGGGGCGGTCACCGGAGGGCGACGGGCACGGCATCGGGCTGCGGGCGTCCCGGCGGTGCGAGCGTGGCCGAGG
>JACDAV010000386.1 GCA_013695255.1 Chloroflexota bacterium | reverse complement strand
CTGCGCACCGCGGCCCGCCCGGTCATCGTGGCCGGCGGCGGCGCGATCACCGCGGACGCGAGCGACGCCGTCACGGCGCTCGCCGAACGGCTCGGGGCGCCGGTCGTCACGACGTGGAACGGCAAGGGGGCCATCGACGAGACGCACGAGCTGGCCGCGCACACGATCGGCGACACCGCCTCCACCTGCGGCAACGCGCTCGCCGCGTCCGCCGACGTGCTGCTGAGCGTCGGCAACCGGTTCACCGACTGGTCCGCCAGCTCCTGGCGGCGCGGCGTCACGTTCGCGATCCCGCCGACGCGCCTCATCCAGCTCGACATCGACCCGCGCGAGATCGGCAAGAACTACCCGGTCGAGGTCCCGCTCGTCGGCGACGCGCGGGCAGGGCTGGAGGACCTCCTGGCGGCGCTCGGGAGCCGCGGCGGCGGCTCGTACCGCGAGACCGCCTGGTTCGAGGAGATCCAGCGCCGGAAGGCTGCCTGGCTCGATCAGATCGAGGTGAAGTCCGGCTCCCGCGCCCGGCCGATGACGATGGCCCGCGCCGTTCGCGAGGTCCAGGCGGCGACCGATCCGGACGCGATCGTCGTCACCGGCGCCGGGCTGCCGCAGGGCATGGTCAAGCAACGCTGGGTCACCCGGGCGCCGCGCACCCACCTGACCTCTGGCGGCTTCTCGACGATGGGCTTCGAGCTTCCAGCCGCGATCGGCGCCAGGCTCGCCCGGCCCGACCGGCAGGTCCTCGCGATCGCCGGCGACGGCAGCTTCCTGCAGACCATGCAGGAGCTGGCCACGGTCGCGATGCTGGACCTGCCGGTCTGCACGGTCGTCCTCGACAACTCCGGCTGGATCAGCATCAAGGGCGGGCAGACGACGTTCTTCGGCCGCCCGGCGTGGACCGACTTCCTCCGCGGCGGCAAGCCGTACTCGCCGGACTTTCGGGCGATCGGCGACGCGTTCGGCATCCACAGCGAGCTCGTCGATGATCCGGACGACGTCTGCCGGGCGGTGCGCCGCGCGCTCGCCTCCGGCGGGCCGTCGCTGGTGACGATCAGGGTCGATCGCGACCTCGCCGTCGCGGGGCCGGACAAGACCGGTTGGTGGGACGTGCCCGTCCCGGAGCGCCACGCGGAGAGCCGCGCCGAACAGCTCGAGGGCCGGGCGGAGGAGCAGCACCGGTGACCCTCGCCGTGGCGCCGGCCGCAACCCGGCTGCGGGCGCTGCTCCGGCGCCCCGACGATGCCCTGCCCGGCGCCTCGATCGGGACCGTGCCCATCCTCTGGAACAACGTCGACCTGGGCGATCTCGCCCCGCTCGTCGCCGCGGAAGCGGTTCTCGACGAGATCGCACGGACCGGATACGAGGGCACCCAGGACGGCCGCGGCTTCCCTCGCGGCGATCGACTGCGAGCGATGCTGGCGGCCCGCGACCTTCGCCTGGCGGAGGTGTACCTCTCGATCCCGTGCGGTCCGGACGGGCCGCCGGACGACGCGCTCGAGATCGCGCGAGATCGCCTGCAGGTGCTGCACGAGGCAGGTGGCGAAGTGCTCGTCGCGGCGCTCGACGGCTCCCCGGAGCGATCGGCCTGGTCCGCCCGGGCAGCCGATCCCCGCGTGCCGCGGCTCACGGCCGACGGCTGGCGCCGTCTCGCCGCGCTCGTCGACCGCCTTGCCGCCGAGGCCGCGGAGCTGGGCCACCGGCTCGCGTGGCACCAGCACACGGCGACGTACATCGAGACGCCGGCCGAGCTCGACCGGCTGCTCGGGCTGACGGACGCGGCGGCGGTCGGGGTCTGCCTCGACGTCGGCCACTGGACGGTCGGCGGGGGCGATCCGGTGGCCGCGCTCCGTCGCTACGGCGAGCGGGTGACGCACGTCCATCTCAAGGATGTCGACGAGGCCGCCCTCCGCGCCCTGCGGTCGGGCGAGATCCGCGACTTCGGGGCCGCCATCCGCGCCCGGCTCTTCACGGAACTTGGCGCTGGGGTCCTGGACCTCGCCGGGGTGCTGCGCGCCCTCGACGAGCGCAGCTACCGCGGCTGGCTGATGGTCGAGCAGGACAGCTGCTGGGGTCCCCCGTCCGAGAGTGCCGCCATCGGCCGGCGCGTGCTGGCCGCTGAGCTGCGGCGACTCGGCCGGACTCGACCACTCGCGGGCACCTGAGCGAACGGAGATCTGCATGCGGGTGGCGCTGATCGGGGCCGGGCGGATCGGGCACCTCCACGCGCGCCTGCTGGGCGCGACCGACGGGATCGAGGAGGTCGTGATCGCCGACGCCGTCGACGGGCGTGCCATCGCCCTCGCGGCCGAGGTCGGCGGGACGCCTGCAGCGTCGATCGAGGAAGCGCTCGCCGCTGCCGATGCCGTGGTCATCGCGGCATCCACGGACGCGCACGCCGGGCTCATCCGAGCCGCCATCGGACGGCGTCTGCCGACCTTCTGCGAGAAGCCGCTGGCGGCCGACCTCGGCGACACGCTGGCCGTCGCCCGCGAGATCGAGGCCAGCGGCGTCCCGTTCCAGCTCGGCTTCCAGCGCCGGTTCGACCCGGGCTACCGCGAGGCGCGCCGCCTTGTCGAGTCCGGGGAGCTCGGCACGATCTACGCGCTCCGGCTGGCCGGTCACGACCCGGCCCCGCCCCACGAGTCGTACATCCCGGCCTCCGGCGGACTGTTCCGCGACTTCTCGATCCACGACTTCGACGTCCTGCGCTGGCTGACCGGGAGCGAGGTCGAGGAGGTCTACGCCGACGGCGGTGTCCGCGGCTTCGAGGTCTTCGCGAAGTACGGGGACGTCGACACCGCGGTGGCGACGCTCCGCTTGCGCAACGGCGTGCTGGCGGTCATGACGGTCGCCCGCCACGACCCGCTCGGCTACGACATCCGGGCGGAGATCTTCGGCTCACGCGACAGCGTCGCCGTGGGGCTGGGACCGCACACGCCGCTTCGATCCGTCGAGCCCGGCGTGCCGCCGCCGGCCGGCCCGGCCTGGTCGAGCTTCCTCGTCCGGTTCGAGTCGGCCTATGCCGCGGAGCTGGCGGCCTTCGCGGCGGTTGCCCGGGGCGAGGCGTCCAGCCCCTGCTCCGCCCGTGACGGGGTCGAGGCGCTGCGGGTGGCGGAGGCCGCGACGACAGCCCTCGCGCAGCATCGGGTCGTCCGCCTCGAGGAGATCCCATGCTGAGCGACCATGTCGGATTCGCCGCGCCGGCCGGTCGCCGCCGCCGTAGCATCGCGCGAGCGACAGGAGGTGCCCGGTCGTGATCGCCCCGCGGACCTGAATCGAGGGCCCCGTCGCCGATCGCGACCGGATCACCAGCACGGAGCCGTGGCGTGCGCCGCGGCCACATCGGAGGAGATGAGAGAGACATGAAGCTTCGAAGCATGAGCGTCGGTCTGGTGGGACTGGCGATGGTGGTGTCCGCCTGCGCCGGCGCGACGAGCCCGGCACCCGGCGGCAGCGGCGCGGCGGCGGGAGGAGGGCTCGAAGGCGCGCTCGTGAAGCGCGGCGACATCAAGATCGAGATTGTCACCCACGGCCAGGCGATCGATGGCTTCTGGGGCGTCGTCCGCAACGGCGTCACGGCCGCCGCGAGCGACATGGGCGTCCAGGTCAACTACAGCGCCCCGGACGCCGAGAGCGACATGGTCCGCATGTCGCAGCTGATCGACGCCGCCGTGGCCAAGAACCCCAGCGGTCTCGTGGTGTCGATCCCGAACCCCGACGCACTCGGGCCGTCGATCAAGAAGGCCGTCGACGCCGGCATCCCGGTGATCTCGATGAACTCCGGCTCGGACGTCTTCAAGGAGCTGGGCGTGCTCGCCCACGTCGGCCAGACGGAGTTCGAGGCGGGTCTCGGCGCCGGGCAGCGGATGAAGGACGCAGGCGTCAAGAACGGTGTCTGCTTCAACCAGGAGGTCGGCAACGAGGCGCTCACCCAGCGCTGCAACGGCTTCTTCGAGGGTCTTGGCGCCGAGGGCGATGTCCTTACCGGCAACATCTCGGACGCGGCGGGCATGCAGGCCACGATCGAGGCGGCACTGAGCGGCGACGACACGATCGACGGACTTCTGACCCTCGGGCCGTCCGTCGCCGGGCCGGCGCTCAAGGCGCTCGAGGCGGCCGGCAAGGGCGACTCGGTCAAGCTCGCCACCTTCGACCTGAGCGCGGAGGTCCTGACCGCGATCAAGGACGGAAAGATGGAGTTCGCGGTCGACCAGCAGCAGTTCATCCAGGGTTACCTGCCGATCGTGTTCCTGACGACCTATGCGGAGACGCGGAACCTGCCGACCGGCAACGGCCAGGGACTGCTGATGACCGGTCCGGGCTTCGTCACCAAGGACAATGCCGAGGCGGTCATCGGGCTGGCCGCGAAGGGTCTCCGCTGAGCCAGCCCGCTTCGCCGGGCAGACCGGCGCACGGGAGGGGCCGGGCGACCGGTCCCTCCCGGCAAGTTCGGAGGCTTCGATGGCGACCACCTCGACGGCCGGCGGCGACACGGCACCGGCGACCGGCTCCGAGCGGCTGAGAAGGACCTCGCTGCTCCAGCGGATCCTGGCGCGTCCGGCGTCAGGCGCGCTGATCATCGCGGTCTTCGTCTGGATCGTCTTCGGGCTGCTCGGTGGCGCGACCTTCCTGACCCTGCGCGGGACGCTCAGCTACCTCGACGTGGCGGCGCAGGTCGGCATCGTCGCCACCGCGGTGGCCCTGCTGATGATCGCCGGCGAGTTCGACCTGTCGATCGGGTCGCTGGTCGGCTTCGCCGGGATCGTCATCGGCATCCTCGTCACGGAGGCGGGCCTGCCGATCTGGGCCGCGATCCTGGTGTCGATGATCCTCACGACGCTGCTCGGCGTGGTCAACGGGATCATCGTCGTCCGGACCGGCCTGCCGTCGTTCATCGTTACCCTGGCCACGCTGTTCCTGATCCGGGGCCTGACCCAGGTCATGACCGCGTTCATCACCAGGATCACGTTCATCTCGATCGATCCCGCCCTCATCAGCGCGGACCCGATCGCGGGGTTCTTCAACTGGAGTCTGGTGGTCGGGTCCGGCGGAGAGCGCGGCGAGCTCAAGGTCTCGATCTTCTGGTGGTTCCTCATCGCCGCCCTGGGCGCCTGGCTGCTGGGGCGGACCCGCTTCGGCAACTGGATCAGCGGGGTGGGCGGGTCGCCCCAGGCAGCGCGGAACCTCGGCGTCCCGGTCGCCCGGGTCAAGATCTCGCTGTTCGCGCTGACCGCGTTCTCCGCCTCGATCCTGGCAACCATCCAGACGATGACCTTCTTCTCCGCCGACGTGCTGCGCGGCCGCTTCATCGAGCTCGACGCGATCACCACCGCCGTCATCGGCGGCACCCTCCTCACCGGCGGCTACGGGTCCGTGGTGGGGGCGGCGATCGGCGCGCTCGCGCTCGGGATGGCCCGCATCGGGATCGTCTTCGCCAACATCAACGCGGACTGGTACTACGTGGCCATCGGCACGCTGCTGCTCGTGGCGGTCGTGCTCAACAACTGGATCCGGCGCCGGTTCGCCGGGCTCCGCTGAGCGGGAGGAACGGCATGACCGCCAGCCACGCCGCGCCTGAATCCCGGCCCCCGGCCGGCTCCGCGCCCCTGCTCGAGGCGCGCAGCGTCTCGAAGTACTTCGGCGCCGTGGTGGCGGTCGAAGACGTCTCGCTGGCCGTGCGCGCCGGCCAGATCAACTGCCTGCTCGGCGACAACGGGGCCGGCAAGTCGACCCTGATCAAGATCCTGTCCGGCGTCCACCAACCGGACGCCGGCACGCTCGCCGTGGACGGCCAGCCGGTCCGCTTCACGGCGCCGCGCGACGCGCTCGACGCCGGCATCGCGACGGTTTACCAGGACCTGTCGGTCATGCCGCTCATGAGCATCAGCCGCAACTTCTTCCTGGGCAACGAGCCCACGACCGGGTTCGGCCCGTTCCGCCACTTCGACGCGGGTCGTGCGGCGGCCGTCGCCCGCGAGCAGATGCGCAACATCGGGATCGACGTGCGCGACACGGACCAGCTCGTCGGCACGCTGTCCGGCGGCGAGCGCCAGACGCTTGCCATCGCCCGCGCGGAGTACTTCGGGGCCCGGGTGCTGATCCTCGACGAGCCCACCTCGGCGCTGGGCGTCAAGGAGGCCGCCATCGTCCTGCGCCACGCGATCTCGGCCCGCAACCGCGGGCTCGGCGTGATCTTCATCACCCACAACGTCCAGCACGCCCTGCCGATCGGCGACACGTTCACCATCCTGACCCGCGGTCGCTCCGGCGGGACGTACGCCCGCGGGGAGCTCGACGCGGCCGAGCTCCACCGGCTGATGGGCGGCGGCGCGGAGCTCGAGGAGCTGGAGGCGGATCTCGAGATGCTCGCCCACCGCGAGGCGCGCGGCGAGGAGGTCCCGGCCGTGCCACTCGGTGCCGAGGCAGACGGCGGGATGGCCTGACCGTCTCGCCCGCGCGGCCCCGGGGTCGGGCCAGTTGAGCTAGTCCCGTGTCCGGGCTGCCGCCATCCCCTCGGCCATCCGACGCTGCACAGCCGCCCGGTCCGGGACGCCGAGGAGGCCCGGCCCCTCGAGCACGAGCGACGCCGCGGACGCGGCGAGGAGGAGATCGAACCCCTGGCCGATCCGGCCGCCCACGAGCCGGGGCTCGATCCGGGCGGCCGCCAGGGCGGCGAGGAACACGTCGCCCGCGCCCGTCGGGTCGACCGGCTCGTGGCTCCGGACCGCGGGGTAATGGCGGAGGTGGAGGGGCTGGCCGTGGGCACCGTCGGCGACGATCCCGCCCTGGTCGCCCTGCGTCACGGCGAGCAGCGACCCGGGCCGCAGCGCGCTGTAGAGCGCCGCCAGCGACACGTCGCGCGCCACGTCGTCCCGGCTGAGGCCCACCAGGTCGGCGCGGCGGACGATGGGATGCGCCGCCGGCGGCACGTGGCGCACGACCTCGCCCGGTACGAGCTCGCGCAGGAGCCCCTGCCAGCCGACCGCCACCGTGGCATCGCTGCGCGGGAGGGATGCCCAGGCGTCGGACAGCTCCGCCGCCACGGGCGCAAGGATCCAGCCCCGCGCATCGCTCCAGCCGTCCGGCAGGGCGCTCACCGGCAACGGGTCCGAGCGTTCGTGGCACAGCTGGAGCCGACCCTCGGGCCGTTCGACGTTGTCGAAGACCGGGCCGTGGTCGAGAGGCACGACACGGACGTCCACGCCGGCGTCGCGCAGCAGCCGGAGCTCGGTCGCGTCGGCCGCCTCCGCGTCCGTGCCGATCAGCGCGCCGGTCCGCAATCCGAGCCGGGCCGTCATCAGCGCGCTGTACGAGACACCACCGCCCAAACGCCAGCCTCGCGGGTCGTCCCGGGCGATGTCCCGGGACGCGGCGCCGACCACGACGACGTCCGGCGCGTCCGCCTGCCGAGGAGCGGTGACCGGAGGCCCGGAGGCTCGCCGCGTATACTGGCCGCCCACCCGCCTCCCCTGCCCCGTCGAGGTCGCCGTGCACTTCTACGAGCTTCACGAGGGCGATGGCGACGTCTTCTCCGACGTCCTGCTCGCCAGCGAGGACGAGTACTCAGCGGAGGACTTCCTCGACCTCGTCCAGGGGATCCGTCGAAGGATCCAGGACCATTTCGAGCAAGATACGCTGATCGAGTCGATCGCCGCCGAGCTCGAGCGTGAGCACGACTTCATCTTCATCTCGGACGACCGGCTGACCGCGGCGCTCAACGTGTCGCGGATCGAGGAGGACAACTTCATCGCGGAGATCGACGAGGGCGGATCGATCGACCGCGACGGCAGCTTCCGGACCCTCTACGCGGACCTGGATCCGACCGGGGCGGGCGAGAGCCAGAACTGAACCGCGGGCCACGGGTCGTGTTCAGCGGCTGAACAGGATCTCGATGACGTCCCCGTCCCGGACCCGGTACGTCTTGCCCTCCGAGCGCAGCTTGCCGGCCTTGCGGGCCTCGGCCATCGAGCCCAGCGGCAGCAGATCCTCGTAGGCGACCGTCTCGGCGCGGATGAAACCGCGGGCCAGGTCGCTGTGGATCGTGCCGGCCGCGTCGACGGCGGTCGAGCCGTCGCGGATCGGCCAGGCACGGACTTCGTCCGGCCCGGCCGTCAGGAACGAGACCAGCCCCAGCAGCCGATAGCTGAGCCCGATCACCCGGTCGAGCGCGGACTCGTGGAGGCCGAGCTCCTCCATGAACACGCCTGCCTCGTCCGGCTCCAGCTCGCCCAGCTCCATTTCGATCTTGGCCGACAGGGCATCGACGATGGCGCGCTCGTGCCGGTACCCGGCCGAGATCCCGGCCACGATGTCCGAGGCACGAGGCAGATCCGATTCGCCGACGTTGAGCAGGACGAGCACCGGCTTCTGGGTCAGGAACCTGAAGCCGCGGATGGCCTTCTCCTCCTCCGGCTCGAGGGCCACGTCGCGGATCGGTCGGTCGGCCTCGAGCGCCTCCTTGAGCCGGGCGAGGATCACCTCCTCGCGCTCGTTCGACTCGCGCTCGGCGGCCGTTCCGTGCCGGCCGCTGGTGCGCAACCGCTCGAGGCGGCGGTCCGTCATGGCCAGGTCCGCCAGCGTGAACTCCAGGTCGAGCTGCTCGAGGTCTCGAACCGGGTCGACCGAGCCGTCGGGATGCGGAAGTGCCGGGTCGTCCCAGGCCCGCACGACGTGGAGCAGGGCGTCCGAGTCGCGCAGCTTGGCCAGATGCTCGGCGGGCAGCTCCTCCGTCCCGATCCGTCCCTCGACCGAGGGCGGTGGCGCGGGCAGGTCGACGTAGGTGACGTCCGCCTGCACGACCTTCCTTGGCTTGAAGATCGCGGCCAGCCGGTCGAGCCGCTCGTCCGGGACCTTGACCACCCCGACGTTGAGCTGAAGGCCGCCGTAGCCGCCGGTCTCGGCGTGTCCGCGGGTGAGCGTGTTGAAGACGGTCGTCTTGCCCGATCCGGCAAGCCCGACGATGGCGATCTGCATCCGGAGATGCTATCGGGAGCCGGAGCGTCGCGGGGCGGTCCACTGGGAGCGTCTTTGGGCGCTCCGCACCAGTGGTCCTGGCGGGCGATCCTGCGGCTTCCATGCGTTCACAGGCAAGGATTCTTGAGTTGATGTTCGATCCGGCGAGCCGACGAGCAGTTCCGGTACTGCCTGACGCGAGACCTGCGGGTTCGATGCATCACAGGCAAGAATCTCGCGGTTAACGGCGATCCCGTGCCTCGGCGGGTGCGCTTGCGTCGCTTCGAGGTGGGAAGCGGTCGGTTCCGTGCATTGGATGCATCGCTGGTGGCCTGATGAGGCGTCCGCAGGCGAACGACGCGGACCGCGCTGCCGCTAAGCATCATTTCGTTGCATGCCATGCATGCCGCGGTGAGGGGGGTGCCGGCCCCCCCGGCTCAGTACGCGGTGCTGTCGATGTCGTCGCGCGGGCGGCCGGCGCTCCGGGTGCTGGCCACCAGGGCGACGGTCCCGACGGTGCCTCCGACCACCCAGAGCGCACTGACGAGCCGGGGAAGGGCTTCGAACGGCGCTGGGAGACCGTAGTCAGCGGAACCGATGGCGAGGCCCATGACGAGGTAGACGAGATCGGCGATCAGCAGCGGCAGGCCGAACGAGAATCGCACCCACAACACAAGTCCCACGGCGCTCAGGATCGTCATCACCGCGATGAAGCTCCAGTCCTCGGCGCCGAGGCTCCCGGCGGCCACGAGCGACAGGCCGAGGCCGCCGACGAGCAGCCCCTGCGCGATCCACGCGGCGAGCACTCTGCGACGCATGCGTCCGACGCGCTGGATCATGGAGGCCGCGTTCAGTACCCGGCGTTGGGGTCGACGACGTTGAGCAGCGGCTCGCCCGCGGCGTACCGCCGGAGGTTGTCGCAGAAGAGCTCGACGCTGCGGTCGAGGACCCGGCCGCTGGACCAGGACGTGTGCGGCGTAACGATGACGTTGGGCAGGTCGTAGAACGGCGACCCCGGCGGCAGCGGCTCGTCCACGAAGGTGTCGAGCACGGCGCCGCCCATCGGTCCCTCGTGAAGCGCTCGCAGGAGGGCACGCTCATCGACGAGCCGGCCGCGCGCGACGTTGATCAGCCACGAGCCCGGCTTCATGTCCGCCAGCGCCTGTGCGCCGATGATCCCCTCCGTCTCGGGGGTGAGCGGTGCGGCGAGCACGACGAAGTCCGATTCGCCGAGCAGCTCCGGGAGCCCATCCGGGCCCATGACCCGGTCGAGCGTGGGTTCGCCGGGGCCCGCCGCGCCGTCGCCGCCGAGCTCGACCGGCCCAGCCGCGCCTGCAGCGGCACGGCGCCGGGTCGCGATCACCCGGCAACCGAACGCGGACGCGAGCCCTGCGACCTCGCGCCCGATCGACCCGAGACCCACGATCCCGACGGTCACGTCGCGCAGCTCCGCACCCTCGAGCGGCTGCCACGTCCGCTCGCGCTGCAGCTCGAGGAGCTGCGGCAGCCGGCGCGACACGGCCAGGATCATCATCAGCACGTATTCGGCGATCGGCCGGCTGAACACGCCGCGCGCGTTCGTGATCACGATCCCGCGCTCCCGGGCTGCCGGCGTGAGCGCGCGCTCGACCCCGGCCGATGCGCTGTGGACCCAGCGGAGCCGCGGCGCCCGGGCCAGCAGCCGATCGAACGCGTCGGCGGACAGCCAGCCGCGAAGCAGCACCTCGACGTCCTGGAGGGGCGCGTCGGCGAGCCCCTCGACGGACAGCGTGATCAGGCGCGCCCCGGGCGCCGCCTCGCGGATCCGGTCGAGGTCGCGCGAACGGTAGCGGGCGGCGAGGATGGGGCTCAGCGCGATCGAGGGCGGCGCACCTCCGGTTCCGCCGCCCGGCCCGGCGGTCCGCGCATCGTCAGCCGGTGGCATCACGCCGGCTGGGCCGCGCCGGGGGGACCCATCACGCGCGCGAGCCACCGGTCCGGCGCCTCGATCTCGCCCGGCTGGGGCAGCGTCTCGGGTCCCTCCCACAGCCGCCGCAGCGCTTCCGCCCCGCGCGCGTCGGCGACCGCGCGGACGAACTGCTCGCCCTTCTTGTACTGCTCGAGCTTGAGGTCCATGCCGGTGATCCGGAGGATCGCGCGCTCGAACGGCGTCCGCCGTTCGCGCCGCTCGTGGAACCGGGCGCTGATCCGCTCCACGTCGGGGACGAGATCGCGCCCGACCTCATCCATGACGTAGTCGCTGAAGCCCTCGAGCAGGCTCATCACCGCCTGCGTCTCGCGGAAGAGGCGGCGCTGCTCGTCGCCCATCAGCCGCTCCATCCAGTGCTCGCCGCTGCCCTCGCCGCGCAGGACGCGCCCAAGCGCCTTGAGCGCGTCCCGGCCGAGCGACGAGGCGTCGCGGCTGAACAGCGAGAGCTGCCGCTCGAGACGCTCCGCGAGGTACGGCCGCAGCCAGGCATGGGCCTCGAACTCGAAGGCGTGGGTCGTCTCGTGCAGCGCGATCCAGGTCCTGAAGGGACCCAGCGGGACGTCGAGCCCCCTGGCGGTCGCGCGGATGTTCTCCTCGACGAACAGCAGCCGCCCGGGCGTCGTCTCGGCCGACAGCAGCGCCAGGTCGTACTGGCCGAGGACCCGCTGACCCATGAAGCCGAGCAGGAACCCCAGCTGCCGGGTGGTCACGAAGCGATTGGCCATCGCCATCGCCGCCTTGCCGAGTCCGCCCCCGACCGGGACCATCTCGTCGAGCAGCTCGGTCTCGATCTTCGCGATGAGCGACGCGAAGGTCGAGACGTTGGCATGGACCCAGCCGGCCCGGTCGACCACGCCGGCCCGATCCACGACGCCGGGCAGCTCCGCGCCGAGGGCCGCCGACAGCCGCGGCACGATGCGCGACATGGCGGTCGCGTAGGCCGCCTCCGAGGCTCGCAGCTCGGCCGCCGAGAGCGTCCCGGGCGCGCGTCGCAGCCGGTCGACGGCGATCCGTTCGGCCTCCGGCCAGTCGACGAGCCCGCGCCGGGCGGCCCGCTCCGCCC
>JACDAV010000382.1 GCA_013695255.1 Chloroflexota bacterium | reverse complement strand
ATCCCGCACCGAGCGGCGCGACGTCGACCTCGAGCGGGGCGAGCCGGTCGCCGGCGGGGCGGCACGCGGCGGCCCCCGGGCACTCAGGCGGATGGCGCGGCCGATCGGCGACTGGACGACCCGGCCGAAGATCCTGATCACCAATGACGACGGCATCGAGTCCCGCGGGCTCCTCGCCCTGAAGCAGGCGATGGACCTGCTGGGGGACACGACCGTGGTTGCGCCGGACACGAATCAGAGCGCCGTCGGGCACCAGAAGACCCTGATGCGGCCCCTCCGGGTGCGCGAGCGCACGCTCGGCGACGGCTCGCTCGGTTATTCGGTCGATGGAAGCCCAACGGACGCGGTCAGTCTCGCCTTCCTCGGCTACTTCCGGCATGGCTTCGACCTCGTCGCCTCCGGGATCAACTACGGCGCCAACCTCGGCGACGACATCACCTACTCGGGGACCGTCAGCGCGGCGATGGAGGCGGTGATCAACGGCTGCCCCGCGTTCGCCATGTCGCAGGAGTACTACGAGCATCCGGACTTCACCCTCGCCGGCCAGGCCGCCCTGATCGTCGGCCGCAACATCCTCGAGCACGGGCTGTCCCGCGGCGAGCTCATCAACGTCAACGTCCCGGCGGTCGAGCCGGACGAGTGCGAGGGCTTCGAGGTCACCCGGCTCGGCAAGCGGGTCTACCAGGACCAGCTGATCGAGCGGGTCGACCCGCGCGGAATCCCCTACTTCTGGATCGGGGGTCCGCCGCCGTCGGGGCTCGCGGTGCCCGGGACGGACTTCCACGCGGTCATCCATCGACGCATCGCCATCACCCCGATCCACCTCGACCTGACCGGACGGCGGCTCCTCAAGCGGCTTCGCACCTGGTCGTTCGCCCTCACGCCAGCGGCGGAAGCGGCCGGCGAGGCGCCGGCGACGGCGCCGCCCCGGCCCGAGCAGACGGAGGCCGTCACGCTCGAGGAGAAAGCCGGCGAGGAGCTCAGCCGGGAGCGCCGCTGAAGAACCGGCGACCCGGCGCTCCTCGCCACGAGTACGCCCGGCGGTCGAGCGCCTGCCGGTCCCGAATGACCTGGGTCGGGCGCGCTCGTGGGCGGTCGGCACCCGAGGCAGGCCCCATCAAGACGACGGACTGTCGGAGGTCAGCCCGGACCCGGCCGTGAGTGGAGCGGCGGGTGTCGCCGGTCAAGCGGTCCTGCGCGACGATCGTTCCGGACGCGACGGTCAGGCGTACGACGGCGATCCGCGGACCCGGCCCCGCGTCCCGGGGACCCCCCGTCATGCCCCACGCCGAATGCCCCGAGCACCCGACCGACGGCTTGTCCCGCGGCACGCTGGGCGCCCGCGGCCGCACGCTGAAGCTCGAGATCGCGTCCGATTTCGTCGCGGCGTCGCTGGAGCGCCTCGGGCTCGATCACGCTCGCGGCGGCGGCGGTCAGGCCCGCCGCGGCCACGAGGAGCAGGCCGGTCAAGTAGAACCAGAACATGACCACGATGACGCCGCCGAGGGCCCCGTACGTCGCCCCATAGTTGGCAAACGTGCCGACATAGAACGCGAACGCCCATGTGGCGAGGAGCCAGCCGGTGGCGAAGACAGCGGCGCCACCGACTGCCCAGCGCCATGACGGCCGAATGTTTGGAGCGAGGCGGAAGAGGATCGCGACAGCGGCCACAAGGAGCACGTAGGTGGCTGGCCATCGGAGCAACCACACGGCCGTCCATGACGGGCCCGTCAGCCCCAGCCGTTCCGCGAGCTGCTCGGAGAGCATCGCGCCCCCGACGATCGTGACGAACGAGACGATGATCCCCGCCCCGGCGAGAATCGTCAGCCCGACCACCAGCGCGAGCCGATGCAGGACCGGTCGCGTCTCCTCGACGGCGTATGCGCGGTTCATCGCCTTGATGAGCGCGTTCGTACCGCCGGACGCGGCCCACAGCGCGCCGAGCGCGCCGGCCGTCAACAGATCCGGCCGTGCACTGCCGATCACCTGTTCAAGCTCTGGCTGAATGCCGCGGGCGATGTCCGGAGGGAGGTTGTCGCCGAGCGCGCCCACGACGAGCTCCGCCGGGTTCTCCACACCGAGCCAGCCGGCGACGAACGCGCCGAGCGCCGCCAGGAACAGCCCGAACGGGAAGAGTGCGAACAGGAAGCGATAGGCGATCTCGGCCGCGAGGCCGGGAACGTCGTCCTCCCGTGCGTCCTTCGCGAACCGGGCGGCGATCGTCCGGAGGTGATCGGCGATCATAAGAGCAGGATGGCGGGGATGAGGTGCTCGGATTGCTGCGCCGCAAACCGATGCCTTGCAGGTCTCTCGCGGCCACCGCGTCGCGGGCATGTGCCTCCTTCGGCCCGGCGTCGCCCGCTCCCGCGTGCGCTGATTCGCCGGCGCCGCCGAGGCCAGGCCGACCGCCATCCCGTGTGCTACGATGTGTTCATTCCGTTGCACATCACAAGGCACACATGGCCCTTGTCCGCACCAACATCACGCTGCCGCAGGCGACACTCGATCTCGTCGACGCCGTCGCGGGGCCCCGCGGCCGGAGCCGGTACATCGCGGACGTGGTGGCAAGGCAGGTGCGGCGCGACAACGCCCGACTGGTCTGGGACAAGTACGCCGGCGTCCTGAAGGACTCGGACGCCTGGGGCCGCACGCCGGAGGAGACGGACCGTCTCCTTCGCGAGGCCCGCGACAATTCCGAACGCGAGCGAAAGATCTGGGCGCCGTACGAAGGTGAGGCCGATGCGGTACCTGCTGGACACGACGGTCCTGGTCGACCACGCCAACGGACGGCCGTCCGCCGTCGGGCTCGTCCGGGAGCTGTTCAGCGAACCGAATGACCTCCTCGTCTGCGACGTCGTCGTCGCCGAAGCCCTCTCCGGTGGAGACGACGACCGGGCCGCTGCCGTCGCGGTGCTGATCGGCGCGCTCGAGTACGTCGCGACGACGCCCGAGGCCGCTCGGTGGGCCGGCGGGTCGCGTCGGCGCCTCCGCCAGGGGAGTCCGAGGCGCCTCGGCGACGCCCTGATCGCCGGCGTCGCCTGGTCGATCGGCGCCACGGTCGTGACCCGGAACCCGCGCGACTTCGAGGTCCAGGGCGTGCCGGTGCTGGGCTACGCCTGACGAGCTGCGCGCGCGCCCAATAGGCTGAGCCGGTGACCGAGCTCCACCAGGCCCTCGCCGCTCGCGTCGCCGAGTGGCGGGAGGCCGGCTATCGGCACGATCGCTTTCCCGCCATCGCGGAGGTCCTCGGCCATGCGTTCGAGGACGACGATCGTCACCAGCTCCGGTACCTCCGGGCCGCGCAGTTCCGCGCCCTCGAGACCTACTGGCATCTCCGCCTGGTCGAAGGCACACCCCACGTCGCCGAGCTCTACCGGCGCTGCTTCGACCGGACGACCGAGCGGCTGACCGCCCTCGGCCTGGATGCGCATGATCTCCGCGACCTGGCCACCGACTTCGGCTATGACGGACTCCTCGAGCGCATTCGCACGGACGACCAGCTTGCTCGGCGCCACCGGCTCGACGCCCTGCGCGAGACCCTCGCCCTCGGCTACCCGAGCTGAATCCTTGCCCTCGCCATGGGCTCCGGCAAGACCGTCCTCATCGGCGCGATCGTCGCCACGGAGTTCGCGATGGCCATCGAGTACCCCGGCGCCGCGGACGAGGACCACCCGTTCATCGAGAACGCGCTGGTCTTCGCGCCCGGGACGACGATCCTCGAGGCGCTCCGGGAGCTGTCGCGGGTCCCGTTCGACCGGATCCTCCCGCCGCGCCTGTACGAGCGGTTCGGGCCCAGCCTGAAGGTCACCTACACTCGGGACGGCGAGCGGGACATCCCGGTCACCCGCGGCAGCCGCTTCAACCTCGTCGTGACGAACACGGAGAAGATCGGGATCCAGGCGAGACCCGTTCGGCGTGCGCGAGCGGGTGCCCCGCTGGCAGGCTCTTCGATCGCAGCGACGAGGAGGCCCGCGAGGTCGCCAACCTTCGGCTGCAGGCAATCGCGTCGCTTCCCCACCTCGGCAGTGCCGCCCGGTCGGTCCGTGGCACACGGCGACCGCTCGCAAGCCTCCTCTAACGGGATCGGCCGCCGCTGGCACGCCGGCCGATGCGCTCCGTCCGACAGACTTCAGCCGTGGATGCCATCGAGCTCGACCTCGACGCCGCCGACTACGAGCTGGTCCGCGCGTTCGCGGCCATCGTCCGTGAGCTGGTCCTCGAGCGACGCGACATGGCTGACCCGCTGACCGCGATCGAGGCCGATCGGCGGCTGGGCGAGCAGGTGCCCGGCGGCTCGGTCGAGTACCTGCCCTCCCAGCTCTTCGCGCCGCCCGTGTGGTCGGTCTACCGGAACGAGGTGCCGGACGCGGCGATGTCGCTCGCGAACGCCGGGGCGCCCGCGAGCTAGCCTCACCGGCCGGAAAGACCGGCACGTCAGGCGCGGTCGAGATGGGCCTCCAGCCCGGCCAGCGCCTCGGGCAGATCCTCCCGGCCGAACCCCAACCGCACGTGGTTGCCGGCGTGGCCGAATTGCGAACCCGGCAGGAGCAGCACCCCCTGTGCCTCGACGAGCGCCGCCGCGAACGCATCGGCGGACGTGTCGAGCAGGAGCCTTGGATACCCGACCGAGCCGGCCCGCGGGCGGACCCAGGTGAAGGCGCCCGACCGACGGCGGAAGAAGTCGTCGAGCAGCTCGAGATTGTCATGGACGATCCGGAGCGAGCGCGCCAGCACCTGCTCGCGGGCACGCAGGCCCATGAGCGCGAGAACCTCCGACGGGGCCGCGGCGCAGATCGTGGTGTAGTCCTTGAAGGCCGCGCACCGGGCGAGGAGGTCGCGGTCCCGGGTCGCCAGCCAGCCGATCCGCAGGCCGGCCATGGCAAAGGACTTCGACATGACCCCGAGCGAGATGCCCTCGCGGTAGGCGTCCGTCGCCGGCAGGAGCCGGTCGCGCTCGTCGAGCTCGAGGAACCGGTAGACCTCGTCGGACAGCAGGTAGATGCGGCGATCCGCGAGCTCGCCGGTCAGCTGCGCCCACTCGGCGTGCGTCGGCAGCATCCCGGTCGGGTTGTGCGGGGCGTTCACCACCACGAGGCGCGTGTCGGGGCGCAGAGCGCCCAGCAGGCGGTCCACGTCGAGGCGCCAGCCCTCCGACTCCCGGAGCTCGTGGAGGGCAACCTGCCCGCCGGCGGCCCGGCCGACCTCGTACAGGCTCTGGTAGCCGGGCCAGGTCACGACGGCGTGATCGCCCGGCCCGACGAGCACGTTGACGAGGCAGAAGATCGCCTCCTCCGCGCCGGCGAAGACGAGCACGCCGTCCGGGTCGACATGCTCGTAGAGCTCGGCGATCTCCGCCCGCAGGAGCGGGTGACCGGTCGACTCCGTGTAGCCCAGGCGGAGGTCCCGCCACAGGGCGCGGGTTTCGTCGTCGGCCAGGTCGAGCAGGTCGGCCATCGGGTACGGCTCGACGTCGGAGGCACACAGGAGGTGGCGGACGGCGAACTCCCAGCGAGCGAAGTAGCGCTCGAGGGCGAAGTCGGCGATGCGCATCGGTCGCATGATG
>JACDAV010000377.1 GCA_013695255.1 Chloroflexota bacterium | reverse complement strand
CTGCGCCAATGCGGGCGCATCGTTGATCCCGTCGCCGACCATCGCGACGACCTTGCCCTCGCCCTGGAGCCTGCGGACCTGGGCGGCCTTCTCGTCCGGCCGGACGTCGGCCAGCACACGGTCGACCCCCGCCTGGCGTGCGATGGCCCGGGCGGTCGTCTCGTTGTCGCCGGTGAGCATCGCGACCTCCAGGCCCAGCCGCCGTAGCTCGGCGACTGCCTCGACCGAGCCCGCCTTGAGCGTGTCGGCGATGGCGATGACTGCCGCCGGGCGACCGTCGATGGCCGCGAACACCGGCGTCTTGCCGGCGGCGGCGAGCTCGTCGGCGGCGGCGCGCAGCGCCCCTGGGTCCATCCCGCGGCTCTCGAGGAACGCCGGCCGGCCGACGAGGACTTCGCGACCCTCGACGGTCGCGACGATCCCCTGGCCGGCTAGGGCCTCGAACGCCGTCGGCTCGGCCAGCGTCGCGCCCCGCTCGTCGCGGGCGTAGCGCACGATCGCCTCGCCGAGCGGATGCTCGGATCCGCGCTCGGCGGCGGCGATGAGCGCGAGGAGGTCCTCCTCGTCCGGCGCGCCGTCGGCCCGCACGATGTCGGTCACGCGGGGCTTGCCCTCGGTGAGCGTCCCGGTCTTGTCCAGGACGACCGCCCGGACCTTGTGGAGTCGCTCGAGCGCCTCGGCGTTCCGGAACAGGACGCCGTTCTCGGCGCCCATGCCGGTGCCGACCATGATCGAGGTGGGGGTCGCCAGGCCGAGCGCGCAGGGGCAGGCGATGATCAGCACGGCGACCATGTTGAGGAGCGCGAGGTTGAATGCCGGTGCTGGGCCGAGCACGAACCAGGCCAGGAACGTCAGGGCCGCGATCCCGAGGACGACCGGGACGAACCGGCTCGTGACGAGGTCGGCCAGGCGCTGGATGGGCGCCTTGCTGCCCTGGGCCTCCTGGACAAGGCGGACGATCTGGGCGAGGACCGTGTCGCGGCCGACCCGCGTCGCCTCGAAGCTGAAGCTGCCGGACGTGTTGATCGTCCCGCCGATGACCTCCTCGCCGCTTCCCTTCGTGACGGGGATCGACTCGCCCGTGACCATGCTCTCGTCGACTGCCGACCGGCCGTCGCGGACGATTCCGTCGACCGGGACCTTCTCGCCCGGCCGGACGAGGACGAGATCGCCGCGCAGGACCTCCTCGATCGGGATGTCGAGCTCGGCTCCGGCACGACGGACGCGTGCCGTCCGGGGGGCAAGCCCGATGAGCTTCTTGATGGCGTCCGACGTATGGCTGCGTGCCCGCGCCTCGAGGAAGCGACCCAGGAGAATCAGCGTGATGATCAGAGCCGCCGTGTCGAAGTAGAGCGGCGGTGCGCCGGACGTGGCGATGCCGGCCGCCTCGAAGAAGCCCGGGGCGAGGATGGCCGCCAAGCTGTAGAAGTACGCCGCCGAGGTGCCGACCGCGATCAGCGTGTTCATGTCCGTCGCCCGGTGCTTGAGGACCTTCCAGGCGCCCCGGTAGAAGGGCCAGCCGGCGTAGAACTGGACCGGCGTGGCGAGGGCGAGCTGGAGCCACGGGTTCATGAGGAACATCGGCAGAAAGGGCGCGACCGTCATCGCCGCAAGCCCGAGGAGCAGCGGGATCGTCAGGATCGCCGCGACGATCAGCCGGCGACGCGTGTCGGCCAGATGGCGCTGCTGGAAGCTCGTCTCGGGTCCCCGAGTCGCTTCGCGATGGGCGGCGTGCGGCTCGGCGTCGGCGGACTCCGCGCCCGGATCGACCGGCGGGCCGTCGCTGAGGAGCTTCGCCTCGTATCCGGCTGCCTCGACCGCAGCGATGAGCTGGTCGACGGTGACCCCCGGTCGGACCGTGACGGACGCACGCTCGGTCGCGAGGTTGACGTTGGCCTCCACGACCCCGTCGACCTTGCGCAGGTGGCGCTCGATCCGGTTGACGCACGAGGCGCAGGTCATGCCCTCGATGTCGAGCGCGAGCGAGCGTGGCCCGGCGAGCCCACCTTCGCGCGGCTGGAACGCGATCTCGACCGCCTGGGTGCCGGCCGCGCCGAACACCTCGGCACGCTCGATCCGAGCCTCATACCCGGCGGCCTCGACCGCGGATTGCAGGTCGTCGAGATCGACGCGGGCGGGATCGAACCGGACCGACGCCGACTCCGTCGCCAGGTTCACGTTCGCCTCGACGACGCCGTCGACCTTGCGCAGGTGGCGCTCGATCCGGTTGACGCACGAGGCGCAGGTCATCCCCTCGACCGGGAAGCGGACGCCGGCCGCCGTCATCTCAGCAGCCATCGGCGGGCATCACATCGATGGCACGTAGCCGGGGTCGAGGTAGCGCTCGGGATCCTCGTCGAACTCGAGCTTGCAGCCCTTGCCGCAGAAGAAGTGGTCGGTGCCCCGGTACGTGCTGTGGAGGTCCATCGTCCGGGCGGCATCCGGCGCGACGGTCATGCCGCAGACGGGATCGATCGATCGACGGTCCTGCGCCGCGCTGTGGGCGTCGTGGTCATGATCGTGATCGTTCATGTGATCCGGCTCGGCGGCCGGGCCATGGACGCTCGGGCCAACGAGCCACGCGGCTTCCAGGCCCTCCCCCCATTGGGCGTCGAACAACTGGACCTCGGCCCGGAAGTCAGGGGTCGGGCTCAGGCTCGCGCCTGCCCGAGGACCGACCGCGAAGTGGTTGCCACAGCAGCAACCTTGCTCGACCTGCTCGGCGCCACGATTGTATTCGACTGACGGGCTGCAGCCGCACGGGCAGCGGTAGCTCGCGCGAAGACCACTTGCGCCGGTTTCGAGAACGGTGAGTTCCATGGGTACGCCTCGTTGCTTCGACATACTGTGGGGGAGTATACCATCCGCCGCCGAAAGGTCTTCGCGTCAGGCTGCGCAACGCTGGCAGCGCACCGCTCGGTCGCGCAGGCGCCATACCAGCGTGGCACCCAGGAGCGCCACAGAGACGACCCCGATGGCCGGCTGGAGGGGCCCGAACTACCCGCGAGTAGTGTTTCTTGATCGCGTAGCCCCGCTGGGCGCACAGCGCCCGCGCGACGACCGGTGGCATCGAGGCTTCGCCCGTCGGCGGGCGAGGCAACAGCTACGGCAGGAAGAGCCGCGGGTTGCGTGGGATCCCGTCCAGCATCGTCATCCAGTGGACGTGGCAGCCGAACGATCGACCGGTGTTGCCCTCATAGCCCACCACGTCGCCGGTCTTGACCGTGGCGC
>JACDAV010000372.1 GCA_013695255.1 Chloroflexota bacterium | reverse complement strand
TGTCCGTGCGGCTGCCGGTCGACTGGGACTCGGTCGATGCGATCCCGGAGGTGCTGGCCGCCGTGCTCGCCCGGCCGGGAACGGTCGACGTGCCGCTCGACGACGTCGTCCCGGGCGAGCCGGAACGGGCGTCCCAGCCTGTCGGACGGTAACCACGACGGTCATGAAGCGGCGTGTCATGGCGGCGCACGAAGTGACTGGAGGAGAAGCCGGGTGATCGACCTGAGCGGCAAGGGCGCGATCGTCACCGGGGGCTCGCGCGGGATCGGACGGGCGATCGGCCTGCGGCTCGCGACGCAGGGCGCCGACGTCTGCCTCAGCTACGTCGGCAACGAGGCGGCCGCAGCCGGGACGACGGCGGAGATCGAAGGGCTCGGGCGTCGGGCGCTCGCCGTCCGGGCGGACGTCACGGATCCCGCCTCGGCCGAGGCGCTCGTCAAGGCGGCCGTGAGCGAATTCGGCAAGGTCGACATCCTGGTCAACAACGCGGGCATCACCCGCGACGACCTGATCATGCGGATGACGCCCGAGACGTGGCGGGAAGTCCTCGAGACGAACCTGTTCGGCGCGTTCTATGCGATCAAGGCGGTCACCCGCCCGATGCTCAAGCAACGCGGCGGGCGGATCGTCAACATCACGTCGGTCTCCGGCCAGGCCGGGCAGATGGGCCAGGCGAACTACTCGGCCGCCAAGGCCGGCCTGATCGGGCTGACCAAGGCGACGGCGCGTGAGCTCGCCTCGCGGGGGATCACCTGCAACGCGGTCGCGCCGGGCTTCGTCCTGACCGAGCTGACCGAGAACCTGGCGGACGACCTGAAGGCCGAGATCACGGCGCGGACCCCGCTCGGGCGGTTCGGGACGACCGATGAGGTCGCCAGCGCCGTCGCCTTCCTCGCCAGCGACGAGGCCGGCTACATCACCGGTCAGGTGCTGGCGGTCGACGGCGGCCTCGTGATGATGTAGGGCGAGCGCGGAGCCGCGGCGGTCAGAGCCGCGGGGCGCTCGGCGGTGGCCCGGCGCCCATGCCCGGTGCTAGTCTCGCGGCGTGCGGATCCGCCAGTTCGTGGTCGACGGGCTCGGCCACCTGTCCACGCTCCTCGCCGACGATGCGGCGGGCGTCGCGGCCGTCGTCGACCCGCGGCGCGACATCGACGTCTACCTCGCGGCGGCGGCCGAGGACGGCAGGGCGATCACCCACGTCGTCGAGACGCATCTCCACAACGACTACGTCTCGGGCGGGCGGGAGCTGGCGGCCAGGACCGGCGCGGCGCATCTCATCGGCGCCGGCGCGCAGCTTGCTCACGACCACCGGCCGCTCCGGCATGGCGACGGGTTCGAGGTCGGCAGCCTGCGGTTCACCGCGCTCGACACCCCCGGCCACACGCCCGAGCACGTCAGCTACGCCGTCGCCGACCGCTCGCGCGCGGACGAGCCGGTCGTGCTGCTGACGGGCGGGTCGTTGCTGGTGGGCGCGGTCGGGCGGACGGACCTCCTGGGCGTGGACAACGCGCTGCCGTACGCGCGGGACCAGTTCCGCTCCCTCCACGACGTGATCCTCCGCCACGAGGACTTCGTGACCGTCCTCCCGACCCACGGGGCGGGCTCGCTGTGCTCGACCGGGATCGCCTCGACGCCGTCGACGACGCTCGGGTTCGAGCGCCGCTACAACCAGATGCTTCGCCACGACGAGCCAGAGGCGTTCGCGCGGGCGCTGCTGACCGGGCAGCCGGCGTTCCCGCGCTACTTCGCACGGATGCGCCCGCTCAACCAGGCCGGCCCGCCGCTGCTGGGAGGATTGCCGGAGCTCCGGGCGATGCCGGCCGGCGAGGTCCGCGGGGCGGTCGAGGCGGGCGCCCTCGTGGTCGATGCACGACCGGCGGCCGCTCACGCGGAGGGCCACATCCCGGGCTCGCTCTCGATCCCGGCCGACCTCTCGTTCGGCACGTGGCTCGGCTGGGTCGTCGCGCCCGATCGGCCGGTCGTGCTGCTCCTCGAGGACCCTGGCCGGTGGGACGAGCTGATCCGGCAGGTGGTCCGCATCGGGTCCGAGCGCTCGCTGCTCGGCGTGCTCGACGGGGGCCTGGAGGCGTGGCGCGCGGTCGGCGGCGCGGTCGAGACGACGGGCCGGATGACAGTGGACGAGCTGGCGCGGCAGCTCGGCACGGGCGGCCCGGACGCGCCGTTCGTCCTCGACGTCCGCCAGGCGACCGAATATGCGGCCGGACATGTTCCCGGGTCGCGGCATCTGCTGGCGGCCGACGTGCCGGAACGGGTCGCGGAGATGCCGCGCGATCGACCGATCGCCACGATCTGCGCCTCCGGCTTCCGGGCCAGCATCGCCGCCTCGCTGCTGCGGATGGCGGGCTTCGAGCGCGTCTCGGCGCTCGCGTCCGGCGTGCCCGGCTGGGAGGCCGCAGGCTACCCGGTCGCCCGGGACGGCACCGCGGCGCTCGAGCCCTCGCCCGTCCCCGCCGAGCCACACGCGCACTGATCGAGAGCTTCGAAGAGCCGCCGCTCCGCGCGAGGCCGCCGCTCCGCGCGAGGCCGCCCCTCGCCGCGCCGCTGCGCTCCGGCTGAGCCCCCTGGGTCATCTACGAGCCGGGTGCGTGTTAGCGCCCCACCCGAGCCCGCTGGGCAGAATCACGGCGCTCGGTACCCGTTCGCGGCTACCGATGCCGACTCCGGGGCGCGTGACGCGCGATACCACGAGCCAGGTGCGTAGGTGATGCAGAAGTCAAGGCGACCTGGGCCGCGGCGGCGCGACCGGGCACCGAACGCGACGTAGCGAGCAGCGAACGCGATGCACCGCGCAGCGAACGCGGCGGATGGCGCCGCATGCGGACGAAGGCTGCGCCCCGCACCCACGCCTCAGACGATCCTGATCCCCAACAGCTCGAGCGCCGTCGCCCCGAGCAGCACCGCATCGAGGACGACGACCAGCCCCACGGCGCCCCAGGCCAGCACGTTGGCCAGCCGTCCGTTGCGGTGGCGGCCCATCAGCCGCTCGTCGTTGACCAGGAGGACCATGAACACGAGCACGATCGGCAGGAGGAGGCCCTGGAGGTTCTGCGATGCGACGATCATGCCGATGAGGTCGAGGCCCGGGATGAGGACGACGAGCGCGCCGAGGCCCAGCACACCGGTGTAGATGACGAAGAACGACCGGGCATCGCGGAACCGCTTGTCCACGCCGGATTCCCAGCCGAACGCCTCGCAGATCACGAAGGCGGTGGAGAGCGGCATGATCGTCGCCGCGAGCACCGAGGCCCCGAAGAGGCCGATCGCGAACAGCGCCGTGGAGAGGTTGCCGGCCACCGGGCCGAGCGCCCGGGCGGCGTCGGACGCCGTTGCGATCTCGCCCCCGACCGCGAAGATCGTCGTCGCGGTCGCGACGACGATGAACACGGCGACCACGTTGGTCCAGATCGCGCCGCCGATCGCGTCCGCCTGCTCGAGCCGGAGCTCCTCCTCGTCGATCCCCTTCTCGGCCACCGCGCTCTGCAGGTAGAACTGCATGTACGGCGTGATCGTCGTCCCGACCAGCGCCACCATCGTGAGGAGGATGGCAGGGGAGAGGTCCAGCGAGGGGGTCACGAACGCCCGCCCGACCTCGCCCCAGTCGGGCCCGGCGAGGAACGCCGAGACGATGTAGGCGAGGAAGACGACCATGACCGACAGGAAGACCCGCTCGACGGTCCGGTAGCTGGCGTAGATGACGAGCGCCCAGATCGCGACCGCCACGATCGGCACCGTGACCCAGCGCGGGACGCCGAAGATCTCGAGCGCGGCGGCCGCGCCGGAGAACTCCGCGACCGTGTTGGCCAGGTTCGCCACCAGCAGGACGAGCATCGCGAAGGCGGTCCAGCGGACGCCGAAGCGGTCGCGGATCAGGTCGGACAGCCCCTGCCCGGTGACGACCCCAAGCCGCGCCGCCATCTCCTGGACGATGGCCAGGATGACGATCGTGATCGGAAAGAGCCACAGCAGCCGGAGCCCGGTGTTCGCGCCGACCACGCTGTAGGTCGTGATCCCGCCGGCGTCATTGCCGGCGATCCCGGCGATGAGGCCCGGGCCCATGACGGCCAGGAAAGCCAGCACGCCGCGCCGGCCGCGGAACCGTCCGCGCAGGCGCAGGAACTCGCGCGACTCGAACCGGTCTGCCAGCCGCTGCCGAAGCCCGGGCGGCGGGGGCGGGGCGGGACGTCGGCGGGCGGGCTCCGGGGCGTCCGCGGCGAGATCGGAGGCGGGCGGCACGCCCGGCACGGTACCGGTCAGCTCCGCGCGAACAGGCGGGGCAGGCGCTTCTTCCAGGCCGTCGGGAGGATCGCGTCCATCGCGTCGTCGACGGTCACGATGCCCGCCAGCCGGCCGTCCAGGTCGACGACCGGGACGGCCAGCAGGTTGTAGCGCGCGACCACCTGCGCGACCTCGTCCTGATCGGCGAGCACTCCGACCGCCACTGGCTCCGGGATCATCACCCCGGCGATCAGGGTCTCCGGTCGGGCGACGATCAGGTCGCGGAGCGAGAGCACGCCCACCAGTCGGTCGTCGGCGTCGACGACGTACACGTAGTAGATCGTCTCGGCGTTGGGCTCCAGCTCCCGCAGCCGGTCGATCGTCTGGCCGGCCGTGAGGCTGGCCGGCACGGCCACGAACTCGGTGGTCATGATCCCGCCGGCCGAGTCCTCCGGGTAGCCGAGCAGCTCCTGGACCTCCGCCGCCTCGTCGCGCTCCATCAGGGCGAGGATCTCCTCGCGCGCCTCGTCGGAAAGGTCCGCGACGAGGTCCGCGGCGTCGTCCGGGGACATCTCCTCGAGGATATCCGCCGCGCGCTCCGGCTCGAGGTCCTCAAGCACCTCGACCTGGGTGTCCGGCTCCATCTCCTCGATGGCGTCGGCCGCCTGCTCGTCGTCGAGCGAGGCGAGCACGCCCGCTCGGTCGCGCGGCGCGAGCTGGTCGATGATCGAGGCCAGATCGGCGGGGTGTAGCTCGGCGAGCCCGGCGTGCGGGACGCGCAGCTTGATCGAGGCGATCGAGGTCTCGACCGGGTCGACGTCCTCCCAGTCGATGTACCGCTCCGGCAGCGGCAGGTTCAGGTTGCGGGCGACGATCCGGTAGGCACCCTCCATGCCCATCCGCCTGAGCAGCCCGGCCGCGCCGACGTCGACCGCCACGAGCCGCAGTCGCCCCTCGATCTCGTCGAAGCGCAGATCGTTGACCCGCACGACCTTGTGACCGTCGATGTCGACGATCTGCTTGTCCATGAGGTCCTGGCGGAGGAGGATCTCCTCGGGACGCTGCTGGAACCGCCCGATGTCGATCGTCCTCGTCCGGAGCCGCGCCCCGTCTGCATCGAGTCGGTCCACGCCGGACCACGGCAGGAAGATCCGGCGCCGGCCCGTGGCCACCACGAGCCCGGTGACGGGCGGGTAGCGATCGCCGACGGCCACGATCAGGTCCGCGACCTTGCCGAGCGGCTCGCTGCTGCCGTCACGCACTGGCCGGCCGATCGCCTGGCTCAGGTAGAGCATCGATGGCACCTCGCGGGCGGGTCGTCCCGCCGCGGATGCCGGGCCCCGGGCTACCGGGGAGGGCGGGTCACCGCTGCAGGGCGGGGCGGAGGGGAGCTGTGACGCCGCTGCCGGCGCCGGGAGTCCTGGGTCCGGTGTCCACGACGGGCGTGGGTCCTCCGAAGGCTGGTCCGTGAGCGGCCCCTGACCCGGCGAGCAACCGCGAGGTCGTGGCCGGCGGAGTGTAGTCCCGGCTCCGCAGAGGGGTCAACGGAACCCGGCCAATCGGCCCCGCGACGGCCGACAGGTGCAGAGCAGGGTGCGTCGTCAGGATGGGAGTAGTACGGAAGTACCACGGTTATCCGCCGGAGGTACCATCGGTCGCGGTGGACGGCACGAGCCGGCTGAGCGCATCCTCTGCCCAGACGTGAGCGAACCCCTCGATCCTCCGCGCGGCAGCGATCCGGAGGAGCGACACCTCCGGCGCTCGTGGTGGCTGTTCGCCGGTTGTGTCGTCGTCCTGACCGCCGTGGTGGTCGGGCGGATCGTGGCCGACGGCGCGGGGCCGCTCGACCTGGCGATCGTCGCGCTCATCGGGGCGGTGGCGGTTGCGGCGATCATCCACCGCCGGATGCTCCTCCGCCTGGCCACGGGCAGGCGGGCGGAGGCAGAGGGTGTGGCCCGGATCCTCCAGGGCCTGTCCCGGTCTGTCTCCCCGGACGCGATCGTCGAGGCCATCGTCGCGGACCTTGGGATCGCCACTGGCGCCGACCATGTCGTCGTCGTTCGCGGCCGGCCGGAGACGCGCACCCTGGAGGCGACCCTGGTGAGCTCGCGTCCGGGCGTGCCGAGCTCGACGACCCTCTTCCCGCGCTCCGACCTCGACGGCGCCCCCGAGACGGAGCCGTCGCAGCCGGCTGCCATGGCCGTTCCGATGGCGGTCCCGGAGCCGACCGCCGTGGTCGGCGAGCCGGGGACGGGTGCGCCGCCGATCGCCCCCCCGACCCGACCCTTCCGGACAGGGGAAGACCGCCCGGCGCCCACCGACCGGC
>JACDAV010000146.1 GCA_013695255.1 Chloroflexota bacterium | reverse complement strand
GAGCGCGGGCGCGGGGCGCAGACACGGAGCGGCCACGGCGCACGGGCCGCGGATCGGCCGGACTCACCGCCGCGAATCAATAGACCGGAGGCGCCTGCCCAATCGGCGCCCCCGGTCAGAGGGAGGGAGGAAGGAACCCTTTGGAGGTCCGGTCCGATGTCCACGCTACGGCGCGGACATTCAACGACAGGGAGCCAAGCGATTAAGAAAGCGACACGCTGCAGCCCAGGACTGCTGGGCGAGAGGCGGCCCAACGCTTGCGTGCCACAATCGCCGCCATGCCCATCCGTCCTCGCACCCTGGCCGTCCTCCTGACGCTCCTGCTGGCCGTCGCCGCGTGCGACGCGGCGGTCGTGTCACCGTCGCCCTCGGAGACGCCTGGCGCCACGCCCTCGCCGACGGTCCCGGCCACGCCGTCGCCGGCAACCTCGGCATCGCCGTCGGGCGGTCCCTCCGCTTCCGGCTCGGCGGCCGCCTCCGCGTCGCCCGGGACGTCGCAGGATCTGACCGCCATCTACGAGTTGGTCAACGAGCAGGTCCAGGAGATCCGCGGCCTGGAGGAGCGTGAGCCGGTCGAGGCGCAGATCGTGTCGTCGGACGAGCTGGGCGACATCCTCGCCAAGGCGGTTCGGGAGGACACGCCCTCCGAGCTCCTGGCGGCCTACGAACGCCTCTACCGGGCCATGGGCCTGATGCCCGACGATGCGTCGCTCAGCGACGTGTATGTCGACCTCCTCGAGAGCCAGGTCGCCGGGTTGTACGACCCCAGCACGGAGAGCCTCTACGTGCTGTCCAAGGAGGGCGACGTGGGCGTGGTCGAGCGGATGCTCTACGCCCACGAGTACCAGCACGCGCTCCAGGATCAGCACTTCGACCTCGAGGCGCTCCAGCCGGCCGACCTCGTCGACGACAGCGATCGCCAGCTAGCACGCCAGGCGCTCGTCGAGGGCGACGCCTATGTCGGCATGACCTACTGGCTGCAGCAGCACCTCTCGCCGGTCGAGATGCTCGAGGTGCTCGAGCTGGGCAACGATCCCGAGGCCGCCGCCGCGCTGGACGAGATCCCGCCGATCGTGTCCGGCCAGATCCTGTTCCCGGCCATCAACGGGCTGACCTGGGTCCTGGGCATCCAGCAGGCCGGCGGCTGGGAGGCCGTTGACGCCGCCTTCGCGGAGCCGCCCGAGTCCAGCGAGCAGATCCTTCATCCCGAGAAGTGGGAGACGCGCGAGGCGCCGATCGCGGTCGAGCTGCCCGAGGACCTCGCCGAGCGCCTCGGCGACGGCTGGAAGGTGGCGCTCGAGGACACGATGGGCGAGTTCCAGATCGGCATCTGGCTCGGCGCCGAGATCTCTCTCTCACCCTTCCAGCCGCCGCCCCCCGCCGCCGCGGTCGGGTGGGGTGGCGACCGCATCGCGCAGCTCGAGGGCCCTGACGACGCCTGGGCGGTGGTCTGGCGGACCGCGTGGGACAGCGAGTCGGAGGCGGAGGAGTTCCTCGGCGCCGCGACGGAAGCCCTCGATACGGCGGATGGCCCAGGCCAGTCCTTCGCGAGCGACCGCGACGTCTGGCTGCTCGTGGGTTCGAGCGAGGACGTCCTGGCTCGAGCGGCCGAGGCCGCCGGGCAGACTGGCGGCTGAGCGGCGAGCCGACCGGCTCGGGACGCGCTTGCCGCCAGGGCGCGCGCCGGTTCCACCAGCCGACCGTCCGGAGGTCGCTACGCGGGCGGTCTCGGACCCGCCGCTGCGCTCTGAGCGTGGCGAGCGGCCGGCAGTTCCACCGCCTGGTCGCTGGGCGGTCCCCCGGTGCATTCCCGCCGGATACCGACCGCCACATGGTCGGGTGGCGGGACCGCTCCGCACCGGGCGACCGCTCCGCACCGGGCGACCGCCCCGCACCGGGCGACCGCGCCACGCCGGGCGACCGCGTCCCCTCACCCTGCCGCACGCCCGGGTCGCTGCCGCCGACCGCCCTACATCGACTCGGGGGCGGAGATCCCGAGCAGTCCCAGCGCGTTGGCCAGCGTGATCTGCGTCGCGCGCGCCAGGGCAAGTCGGGCGCGCGATCGGTCCGGCTGCTCGGGGTCCACGACGCGCGCGTCGCGGTAGAACGCGTGGAACGTCGTCGCGAGCTCCGTGGCGTAGGCCGTGATGCCGTGCGTCTCCTCGTCGCGGACCGCGTCCTCGACGACCTCCGGCAGGCGCGTCAGCGCCCGGGCGAGAGCCGCCTCGGGCGCGCCGGAGAGCGACCCCGCCACCGATTCGGCCGGCGCCAGCCTCGCCTCCGCCGCCTTGCGCACGATCGAGGCGATCCGGGCGTGGGCGTACTGGACGTAATAGACGGGGTTCTCGGCGGATTGCTTCTTGGCCAGCTCGATGTCGAAGTCGATCGCGCTGGTGTGCGCCCGTGAGGCGAAGAACCAGCGCGCCGCATCCACGCCCACCTC
>JACDAV010000359.1 GCA_013695255.1 Chloroflexota bacterium | reverse complement strand
CCCCCAAGGCCGGTCGCCCCGCGTTGAGCGCCGGCCACCCGGCGTTGAGCGCCGGCCGCCCGACCGGTCGTCCGGTCATCGGCCGGCCGCCGCCGTTCGAGCGCTGCCGGATGGCCTCCGGCCGGATCGACCGGTCGACATCGAAGCCCTGGACGGTCTCGCGCGGGATCGGGTGCCTGAGCAGCTGCTCGATCTCGCGCAGCAACCCGGCCTCGTCGACACAGACCAGCGACACGGCGTCGCCCTCCATGCCGGCCCGGCCGGTGCGGCCGATCCGGTGAACGTAGTCGGCGGCGACCATCGGCAGCTCGAAGTTGACGACGTGCGGGAGACCGTCGATGTCGAGGCCGCGGGCCGCGATCTCGGTCGCGACGAGAATGGCCGCGCGTCCGGCCTTGAAGTCCTCGAGCGCGCGGATCCGCTGGCCCTGGCTCTTGTTGCCGTGGATCGCGGCCGCGGCGATCCCGTCGCGGCCGAGCTGCTCGGCCAGGCGGTTGGCGCCGTGCTTGGTGCGGGTGAAAACGAGCGCCCGGTCGATCCGGCCGCTCCGGATCAGGTGGCTCAGGAGCTCGCGCTTCCGCTCGCGGTCGACGGGATAGACGACCTGTCGGACGAGCTCGATCGGGGCATTCCGGCGGGCAATCTGAACGTACGCGGGATCCCTCAGGAGTGTGGCGGCGAGCTCGCGGATCTCGTCCGAGAAGGTCGCCGAGAACAGGAGGTTCTGGCGTCGAGCCGGGAGGAGCGCGAGGACGCGGCGGATGTCGCGGATGAATCCCATGTCGAGCATCCGGTCCGCCTCGTCGAGGACGAGGATCTCGACCGATCCCAGATCGATCGTCCGCTGCATGACATGGTCGAGCAGCCGGCCCGGGGTCGCGACCACGATCTCCGGCCCGGATCGAAGGGCGCGGACCTGCGGCTCGAAGCCGACGCCGCCGTAGATGGTCGTGGATCGGACGCGGCGGTCCGACCCGTAGGTCCGGACGCTCTCCTCCACCTGGAGCGCGAGCTCGCGGGTAGGCGTCAGGATCAGGCAGCGGATCGGCAGACCGGTCGAGCCGCGGGGCCGGCCGTTGCCCACGGGCAGTTGACGTGGCTGAGGACGGCTCGCGTTCAGCATCTGGAGGATCGGCAGGACGAACGCGGCCGTCTTGCCGGTGCCCGTCTGCGCGCCGGCGAGAACGTCGCGGCCGGCGAGCACGAGCGGGATGGACTCGGCCTGGACCGGCGTCGGCTCCGTGTAGCCCTGGGCCACGACGGCGCGGAGGAGCTCGGGCGTCAGCCCGAGACGATCGAAGGACATTGAGGAGGGCTCCTGGACGGCCCACCCGCGCGGTTTGGCAGCGGGGACCGGTCAGGGCAGGAAGGGATTCGAGACGGACGGTGGGAACCGCGGCGCTGACCGGAGCGCCCATTCGTTCACGAAGTGGATGGACCATAGCACGTCGCCCCGGTTTCGACCATCCGTTCTCCGGTGAGCCGGCTGTGTGACCCGTTCTCCCCGCGAACCGGGCGACATCTACCCCGGGAACCGGGCGACAACCGATCGATCTTGCCATTTGCCAACCCCCATGGTCGCGGGTGCCAGGACGGTGCCAGCTATGCACCGTGGTGGGAGATGGCATGGATCGGCGCGGCTGGCGGCCGCAGCCACGCTCAGCGACCGCGGGGCCCTCCCGGTCGACCGCGTCCCGTACCACGTGGATTGCTGAATGGAGCAAGGGGCGCCGGGGAGGCCCGAACGCCAGGCTGCGTGCGGCCCGGCCCACCGCCACCGCCCACCGAACTACTGGCGCTCGCCCCCACGGCCCACCGGCCCACGGCCCACCGACCTACCGGCCGAGCGAAAGCTCCACGGTCCAGCCGGCCGCCTCCAGCTCCTCGCGGGTGTAGCGAAGACCGCCGCGCTCGCCGATCGTGATCCGGTAGGCCGGGCGCTCCTCCATGTCACTGAGGCCGAACCGGAAGACACAGCGGTTGCGCTCGGCCTGCGGCACGGAGCCGTCGGCGTTCGTGGGCGCCGGGGCCGCCATCAGGGTTGTCGTCGCCATTCGCGTCCCGCTGTCGTCCCGCGCGACCACCTCGAGGCCGGAGCGCAGGTCGGCGTAGCCGCCCGTCCCCCGGCAGTCGCCGCCACCGCGCTCCACGGGCGTCGCCTGGTCGAGGAGGAGCACGCCGCTGATTGCGCGGGCCGGCGGCAGGAGTTGCGGGTTGCAGGCGAGGGACAGGACGGCCAGGAGGGCGGCCCCGGCGACCATCCGGAGACCGGCGGGTCCACGGTCTGGCGACGAGGTGCTCATCGGGGTGCAGCGGGGGTGCCGGCAGTCCCCCCGGCAGGCCCGGCGAGCCCGTCGACGACCTCGGCGTTGGGCAGCCGGAGCAGGATCCCCGGCGAGGCGATCACCTTCCAGCTGCGACTCCCGCCGCCGAGGACCACGCGCGGTCGGACCATGACCGCCGCGTCGACCCAGATCGCCAGCGCGGGCGGCAGCCCGAAGGGTGTCACGCCGCCGATCTCCATGCCCGTCAGGGCGCGCGTCTCGTCGGCCGGAGCGAACGAGGCCTTGCGCGTGCCGAGCCGCTCGCGCACGGCCCGGTTGACGTCCAGCCGGTGCGGAGCGAGGACGACGCACGCAGCGTATCGGCGGGGATCGGACTTGCCGACCACGACGATCGTGTTCGCCGCCTCCTCCGGGTCGAAGCCGTACGCCGAGCAGAACTGCGCCGTGTCGGCAAA
>JACDAV010000351.1 GCA_013695255.1 Chloroflexota bacterium | reverse complement strand
CAGCAGGGCCGCCGCCCGCTCGACGTCGTCGGCGGCCGGACGGACGCGGCCGCGCGCCTCGCGCCGGTCGGGCTCGGGCAGCGTCACCTCGGCGGACTCGGCCTGGACGTCCATCGGCAGGTCGAGGAGGATCGGACCCGGGCGACCGGACAGCATCGAGTTCCAGGCGCGATGGAGCACGAAGGGAAGCTCGTCGACGCGCGACGGCTGCCACCACTCCTTGACGACCGGCTCGAAGATCCGTGGGTTGTCTGCCACGTGCCGGCGCTCGAGCTCCTGGAGGAGGCCAGCCCCCCGCATGTCCGTGTGGGCGGAGCCGGTCATCAGCGCGACCGCCATGGAGTCGACGTAGGCTGTCGCCATGCCGACGACCGTGTTGGTCGCGCCCGGTCCGATGCTCGTGAAGGCCAGGATCGGCCGGCCCGTGGCCCGGTAGAAGCCGTCGGCGAGATGAACCGCCGACTGCTCGTGGATCACCTGCACGGTCCGGATGTCCGCCGTGCGTCCGAGCAGCGCGTCGGTCAGGTTCCAGCAGCCATGGCCGGGGATGCCGGCGACCACCGGCACACCCTGACGAACGAGGTATTCGACGACGATCTCGGCGCCCGAGAGGCGCTGGGTGGCGGATCGCTCGTCAAGGGTGGACGAACTCAATGGTCCCTCGACCTGGGCTATGCGCGATCGGTCACAGAGATCGTCCCGCAGCGTAGCATCTACCCATGGCCTCAACGCCACCCCGGCCGGGCCGACACAGGAGACCCCGACCGCAGTCATGAGCCTGACCGCCGCTCCCAGCCCGCTCGCCCTGACGGTCGAGACGACCGCGACGGACATCTGGAACGACTCGTGCGCGGTCGACGAGCTGCGGTACGCGCTGGCCAACGGCGCCACCGGCGCGACGGCCAACCCGACGATTGTCCACGACGTGTGGAAGGCCGACCCAGCACGCTGGAGCGCCGTGGTCGTCGAGCTGGGGAAGGCGAACCCGACCTGGTCCGAGCGCGAGCTCGCCTGGGCGGTCGTGGCCGCGATGTCGGTGGAGGCCGCCCGGCTTCTCGGGCCGGTCTTCGAGGCGTGGAATGGCCGCAAGGGCCGCCTCTCGATCCAGACGGACCCGACGCTCTTCCGCGACGCCGATCGCCTCGTCGACCAGGCTGCCGCCTTCGATCGCCTGGCGCCCAACGTCATCGTCAAGCTCCCGGCGACGCGTGCCGGCCTGACGGCGATGGAGGAGGCGTCGTACCGCGGGATCAGCGTCAACGCGACGGTCTCGATCTCGGTCGCCCAGGCGGTCGCCGCGGCGGAGGCCGTGGAGCGAGGTCTCGCTCGAAGAGAAGCGGCCGGCCTGCCGACCGGGACGATGGGGCCGGTGGTCACCCTGATGATGGGCCGGCTCGAGGACTGGCTGCGGGTCGTGACCGAGCGGGACGGGGTCGTCGTCGATCCGGCAGCACTGCCGTGGTCCGGCGTGGCCGCCTTCAAGCAGGCCTATTCGATCTTCCGTGGGCACGGCTTCCGGGCGCGGCTGCTCGGCGCGGCGATCCGGCATCACCTGCACTGGAGCGAGCTGATCGGCGGCGACGTCATCCTGACGCTTCCGGCGGCCTGGCAGCGGCGGTTCAATGCGTCCGCCGTGGACGTCCGGCCGCGGATCGACGACCCCGTGGATCCCGCCGTCATCCGCGAGCTCCTCGATGGCTTCCCGGACTTCGGCCGCGCATACGAGCCCCACGGTCTCTCGATCGACGAGTTCGACACCTGGGGACCGACCGCGCGGACCCTCCGGGCCTTCGTGGCCAGCTATCACGACCTGCTGCATGCCGTCTCCGACGCGCTGGTGCCGAGCCCGGACCGCGCGGCTTGAACCCGGGCGCCGGGCACACCCGAACGCCTGACGACGCGGAGTCGGCCACGCCGCTGCCCTCGACCGCACTCCCCAACGATCTGCCGGTCGACGCGCTCCGCCTGCGACCCGATGACGGCGGGCGCGTGTCCGTCGATCCGGAGCGCGCCGGCTGGCGCTACCTGTCCATCGACGTGACGCCCGTGGGTCGCGAGGGCCGTGCCTGGAGCGAGCCCGGTCATGAGGCGGCGGTCGTCGTGCTGGCCGGGCGCGACGTCCGGATCGCCGCCGCGGGCGCCGAGGTCGCCGTGCTCGAGGGTCGCGACGACCCCTTCGGCGGGCTGCCCTGGGCCGCCTGGCTGCCCGACGCGCGGGACA
>JACDAV010000350.1 GCA_013695255.1 Chloroflexota bacterium | reverse complement strand
GGGCGGCCTGGCGGATCGAGATCCGCGCCCCGATGATCGCCCAGGCCGCAGCCTCGAACGTCGACAGGAACAGCACCGGGCGCAGACCCGGGTAGCGCCGCTGGAGACGCCCGATCACGGGATCCCGGCGCCCTACCTCCGGGAAGTCGGAGCCGTCGATGTCCAGCGACAGGATCCGCCTCGTCTGATCGACCACTGGCCGGGCGTCTGGGGAGCCGGGAACCTCGATCGTGACCGGCCCGTCCGGATCGGCTGGTTGCCGGCAGCAGACGGCCGCGGCGTCGTCCGTGCCGGCGGGGACGAACGCCAGGTGCAGGTGCCCGGCCTCGCCCGATGCACGGTGCGCCGCTGGCGTGAAGCCCTCGAGGAAGCGCGAGGACGCGGTCAGCGAGAACGGCCCGCGGGGCTCGATGACCGCCACGAGCCAGCGCCTCAGGGTGCCGGGCTGGCGGCACCCGGGCTGGCGGCAGCCGGGCTCGCGGCACCCGGGCTGGCGGCAGCCGGGCTGGCCGACGCACCCGGATCCAGCTCGTCCAGCCGCTGGAGCGCCTGCTCGACCAGCGCAATCTCCGCCCCGTAGCGGGCGAAGTCGCCGTCGCGCAGGGCCTCCTGAGCGAGCTCGAAGTGCGCGTTGGCGAAGTCGATCAGGCCGGCGACGTCGGTCGGCAGCGCCCCCGTGCCTGGGGTCGGCGACGCGCCCGGCGCCGGAGTCCCGCTGGGCGGCGGAGTCGTGCCGGGGCCCGGGCTGGTGCCGGGCGACGGCGACGGCGTGGGTGTCGGCGAGGGACCCGGGTCCTCGCCCTGGGCCTCGAGCAGCAGCCGGAGCGACTCACCCAGGCTGGGCGACCAGACGACATGGGTCGGCGAGGCGACGATGATCCGCTGGAACTCCGGGAAGGACGTGCCGGTCGACTGCAGGTAGACGGGCTGCAGATAGAGGAGCGAGTCGCCCACCGGCACGACGATCAGGTTGCCGCGCACGACCTGGCTGCCGGACTGGTTCCAGAGTGTGATCTGCTGGCTGATCAGCGGGTCCTGGTCGATCCGCGCCTCGATCTGGGTGGGCCCGAACACGGTCGAGTCGGCCGGGAAGTTGTAGACCCGAACGCCCCCATAGTTCGGCGTGTCGTTGCGGGCTGCGACCCAGGCGATCATGTTCGGCCGGCTGACCGGCACCATCGGCTGGAGGAGCAGGAACTCCGCCTCCGCCTCGCCGGGCATGCGCATGATCACGTAGTACGCCTCGGACGGCAGGCTCTGGTCGCTGGTCTGGTCGATCGGAACCGTCCACAGGTCGTCGTTCTGGAAGAACGTCCCGGGATCGGTGACGTGGTAGCGGCCGTACATCCGGGTCTGGACGTTGAACCCCTCCTCCGGCACCCGGACGTGCGTCGCGAGGTCCGCCGGCATCTCGGAGATCGGGCGGAACAGCTCCGGAAACACGCCCTGCCAAGCCCGGATCAGCGGATCGCCCGGATCGGCCACGTAGTAGGTGGTCCGCCCGGTGTAGGCGTCCACGACGACCTTGACGCTGTTGCGCAGATAGTTGAAGTCGTCGTCGCCGAGGCCGGTCTCGCCCAGGTCGCCTGGCGTGAAGCTGTTGGCGTGCGGGAAGCGGTCCGTCGTCGTGTAGGCGTCCCACAGGTAGACCAATCGGCCCGCTCCGTCGACCACGACATATGGATCCTTGTCGTATCGCAGGAACGGCGCGATGCGGGGCACCCGGTCGTCGAGTGAGCGGTGGAAGAGCAGCTGGCTCTGCGCCTGCACCTGGTCCGAGATCAGCAGGTCGAGATCCCCGAACCGGATCGCGAACAGCAGACGCGTCAGCCCCGAGCCGAGCGAGATCCCGGTGTCGCCGCTCCAGCGCGTCTCCACCCCGCTCGTGTCGGTCGCGGCGGGATCGACCTCGCCGCGCGGGTAATCGAACTCGGCCTGCTTCGCGCCGACGACGACGTAGTCGCTGGTCCGCTCGCCGAAGTAGATCCGCGGCTCGGTGATCTCCGGCGCCCCCGATGCGGAGACGGGCGGCAGGTTCCGGATGAACAGCCGCGGCTGGCCCTCGTTGGCCACCTCGTTGACGGGCACCATGGCGACGCCCACGCCGTGGGTGAAGATGATCCGCTGGTTGACGAAGCCGGTCGCGTTCGGGTTGCCGGCCAGGTCGAGCTCGCGCGCCGACAGCATCACCTGGCGCTGGACGCCGTCGATCTCGTAGCGGTCCGTGTCGACGTCGAAGAAGTCGTAATAGCGCCGGATGGTCTGGAGCTGGTCGAGGGTGTCGCGGAGCGGCCGGTAGTCCCACAGCCGGGCGTTCCGGAAGGTGTCCTCCTCGTCCTCGATCGCTGCTTCGGTCAGCGGCTGGTCGCCTCCGTAGCGCCGGTCGTCGTCCCAGGCGGAGGACCCGTCCGGGTTCCCGAACCCGAACGCCAGCCGGGTCATGGCGATGTTGTTCCTGATGTACGGGGTCTCCTGGGCCAGCTCGTTCGGATCGACGACCAGGCGCTGGATCGCCTCCGGATAGAGTCGCCCGACGAGGACCGAGGCGATGAGCCAGACGGCGACCGTCGCACCAACGGGACGCACCATCCGGGTGTAGGCGCCGGCGACCAGCAGCACGGCGGCCACGAGCGACAGGACGGTCAGCAGATCGAACGCCACGAACTGGGCGTTCGCGTCCGTGTAGCTGACCCCCGCCGCGACGCCGCGATCGCTGTAGGCGAGCTCCAGCTTGTCGAGCTGATAGCCCGCCCCGATGGCCAGGATGGCAAGCGCGCCGAGGACCGCCAGGTGCAGCCGGACGGGCGCCGTGAAGGCCAGGCCCCGGTCCACAGCGGCCAGCAGGTAGCGCCCGACGACGACGAGGAGGCTCGTGACCAGGAGCCCCACGGCCACCGACTGGACCAGCCGAAGGAACGGCAGCTCGAACAGGAAGAAGCCGATGTCGCGGCCGAAGATGGGATCCAGCGCCGCCGTGCCGCCGGCCGCGAACGGGACGCGGTTCTGCCACAGCAGCACCGTCTCCCAGGCGCTCGAGATCCCGCCCGCCACCCCGAGCGCGACGAGTCCGGCAAAGGTCCCCAGCGCGAACCGGCCGAGGGGCAGCAGCGCGGGCAGGCCCTCGAGATCGGCCATGCCGCCGGGGGGGCGCGAACCGGCCGGCCCCGTCGACCAGGCACCGAACCCGCCGCCGCCTTCCGTTGCCCTGGCGGCCTCGTTCAGGCGGTCGACGAGGCCGCGAAGGACGCCGCCGCCGGAACCGGCTGGCGGCGGCCCGGCCAGCCGGCCGGCGAGCCACAGGTTGCCGAAGAGCACGCCGACCGCGAGGAGCGCGCCGACCGCGAGCAACCCGGACTGCGCGCCGAGCCGCGTCCAGAGCACCTGCTCGTACCCGACGCTGCGGTACCAGAGCACGTCCGTCGCGAGATCGACGAGCCCGCGGCCGAAGAAGACCAGCGCGAGCAGGGCCAGCACGACCGCCGGCACCGCGAAGTACCGGCGGGACAGGCCCGGTGGACGGGGGCCGGCGGCCGCTGGGGGC
>JACDAV010000343.1 GCA_013695255.1 Chloroflexota bacterium | reverse complement strand
GGATGCGGATCGTGCGGGCCTGGTCGGCGATGGCCCGGGTGATCGCCTGGCGGATCCACCACGTCGCGTAGGTCGAGAACTTGAAGCCCTTCTCGAAGTCGAACTTCTCGACCGCTCGGATCAGGCCGATGTTGCCCTCCTGGATCAGGTCGAGGAACGACATTCCGCGCCCGATGTACTTCTTGGCGATCGAGACGACCAGCCGAAGGTTCGCCGAGGTCAGCTGCTCGCGGGCATCCCGACCGATCCGGACGAGCTCGCCCTTGCGGTGGGCGAGCTTGGTGTTCCTGGGCACCTCGGGGTCGAAGCCCATCCGCTTGAGGAGGCCCGCCTCGCGTCCCGAGGCGACCAGCCGCTCGAGGGCCGGAAACGCGACGTCGTCCCGGGTCCAGTCGTAGATCGCGCGAAGCCCGACGTTGTCGCGTGAGTCGAGGTCCCCGTTGTGGACGGCGAAGTCCGCCCAGTCGAGCAGCGGGATGAACGCGTCCGGGCCGGGGGCCCGGTTGTAGGCCTCGAGGAGCTTGCGGGCCTCCCTGAGGAGCTGCTTCGTCCCGTCCGACTGGGCGTCGCGCCCGGCACGGACCAGGTGGAAGTCCGGAGAGGGACCGAGCAGGTCCGCGGCGTCCTCGGCCGAGATCGCGTCGCGGACGAGGCGGTGCGCCTCCTCGCCGAGCGGCAGCCGGTGCTGCGGCTTCGCCGTTCGCGTCCGCAGCTCCGTGTTGTGCAGTGTCCACTCGTGAAGGCTGAGGATTCCCTTCCATGGCTCGTCGACCAGCTGCTCGCCGAGCTCGATCGCCTTGGCGAGCACGACCTCCTCCTCGGCCGTGAGCAGGGCGACCTTGCCGATCTCCTTGAGGTACATCCGGACCGGGTCGTCGATCCCGATCATGTCCGCCGAGAGCGCCTCGAGCTCCTCGCGCGTCGGCTCCTGGATCTCGGCCGGGTCCAGCCTGGCGGGCCCCTCCGTCGGCAGCTTCGCGTCGACCGGCCCGCCGTCCACGTCGACCACCACCACGCCGAGGTCGGACGGGGGCGCCTCCGGTTCCTCGCCGTCCGGCCCGAGCTCCAGGTCGTCGTCGTCGTCCGCGCCCGGTTCCGCGACTGGCGCGATGGCGGCCGCTCTGGCCGGACGGAGGTTCGCGAGCCTGGCCTCCTCGACATCGGCCCGTGCCCGACGAGGTCGGGTCAGCACGGCCTCCACGAGCTGCTTGTCGAGCGGATCAGGCACGGGCGGTCCTCCCAGGATCGAGATCTGCGGTGCGGTCATGGGCAGGGCGGTCGATGGGCACGGTCATCAGGCCCGGGCGGCGATCTGGCGGGTGAGGTAGCGGGTCTGGTCCCGCCGCTTGTCGAGCGAGCGGCGGCTCTCGTTCATCTGCCGGAGATCCCGGAGGAGCCGGTCGATCGCCTCGCGGTCAGCGGATCGCTCCGCCTCCCCCAGCGCGTCGCGCGCGAAGTCCGAACGCTGCTCGAGACGGTCCTCCTCGAGATCGAGCAGCAGGTTCTCCACGAGATAGTCGACGTCGCCCTGGTCGAGGTCGCTCGGGCTGGGGCCGTCGAGCGCGTAGAGGGCTCGCGCGAGCGCCGCCGTCTCGTCGTCGAGACCGGCCAGCAGCGCAGATGCGTCGAAGGGCGGATGGACGCCCGCGTCATCGGGCGCCCGCTGGAGGACGATCGCGCGGTACAGCTCCCGGGCGGGCGTGGAGGGGAGCTGGTCCGGCCCGAGCAGATCCCCGACCCGGAGCTGCTCCTCCGGGCGAAGGAGCAGCAGCCTGAGCAGGTCGCGCTCCCCGCGCGTGATCGCCCGGAGGATCTCGCCGATCGGCAGCGCGTCCGGCGAGCCGGTGACGGTCTCGGCGGTGATGCGGCCGACTTCGGCGGCGGACGTCCGGGTCGGTGGGCGGTGCATCACCTCGAGCAGGACCCGCTCCTCCACGCCGCTGACCTGGCGCACCCGCTGGAGCCAGGCGTCGCGCATGACGGGGCTCGGCACGGCCCGGATCGTCGGCAGGATCGCGTCCACGAAGCGCGCCTTGCCGCCCGGAGTCCGGAGGTCCACCGCCCTGGCCTGCGTGTCGATCAGGTAGTCGACGATGGGCTGGGCGGTGCGGACCTCCTCGCGCCATCCGTCCGGATTCGTCCGGATGACGTCGTCCGGGTCGCGGCCATCCGGCAGCCGCACGACGCGGACCTCGTCGAGCTCGACGCCCGTGTCGGCCGCGGCGAGCTGCCCGATCAGCCCTTCGAGCGCCTGCACCCCGAACGTGCCCGCCTTCTGACCGGCGGCGTCGACGTCATAGGCCAGCGCGATCCGCTTGGCGTAGCGGGTGAGGAGCGCGACCTGGCCGGGCGTGAGGGCTGTGCCCAGGCTGGCGACCACGTTGTCGAAGCCGGCCTGGTGCGCCATCAGCGCATCGGTGTAGCCCTCGACGATGATCGCCTGGCCCGACCGGCGCATCGGCCCCTTGGCTCGGTCGAGCAGATAGAGCGTCCGGCTCTTGTCGAACAGGGGCGTGGCTGGGGAGTTGAGGTACTTGGGGCCACGGTCGCGATCCTCGGCACGATGGCCTCCCGGAGATCGGCCTCGGGCCTCCGAGAGCAGGTGCCGGTCGTCCGCTGAGGGTGGCAACAGCCGTCCGCCGAGCCCGGTCGGGCCGCCGCTCGGGTCGCGGATCGGGAACACGACCCGCTCCCGGAACCGGTCATAGGCGCCGCGGCCGCTCGACCGTGACGTCGTGAGGCCCACCTCGGCCAGCTCGCCCGGATGGATGCCCCGGCGCTCGGCGAGCGTCCGGCTCATCGTGTCCCACCCGCCAGGCGCCCAGCCGAGCTGGTAGGCCGCGATGGTCGCGTCGGTGAAGCCGCGACCACGCAGGTAGTCGAGAGCGGGCCGGCCGACCCTGGTCCCCGTCAGCACGGCGTGATAGAAGGCGATGGCCGCCTCCATCACCTCCCGGAGTCGCGCCTTGCGGACATCGTCGCGACGGGTGCGCTCGTCGAGCTCGACACCGGCCCGCGCCGCAAGCTGTCGGAGCGCCTCGGGGAACGACAGGCCCTCACGCTGCATCACGAAGCTGAAGACGTCGCCGCCCAGGCCGCAGCCGAAGCAGTGCCAGCTGTCGCGTGCCGGCGTGACGACAAAGGACGGGGTCTTCTCACCGTGGAAGGGACAGAGCCCCTTGAAGGTGGTCCCCGCCTTGCGCAGCGAGACCGTCTCGCCGACGACATCGACGATGTTGAGGCGGCCCTTGACCTCGGCCGCGACCCCGACCGCCAACGGCACCCTCCAGACGCCGGACACGCTGCTGGCGTGTCAACCCCTTGACACGCCGACGGACGAGGCACTGTAGGCCCAGTTCGGCCCCTTGACAAGGGTTGCGTGTCAAGGGGTTGTCAAGGGGCGGCCCGGGCCCGGTGCGCCATAGCCGGTTGGTGAACCTTGAGGAGGCCCAGCCACGGGCGAGGGGCAGGTTGGTTGCTGGCGTTGGAACGAGCGCGGAGGCCCTGGGGTCGCACGTGCGGGCCCGGCCATCGGCAGGGTCGGCCCTTGGGCGCAGGATGCCAAGAGCCAGCCGGTGGGCGCCGGCCGGTAGACGTGCTCGGTGGTGGGTCAGGCGGCCTGACTGGCCTCCCGCTGGCGCATCTTGCGATGGAGCGGACAGCCGATCGGGCGCCTGGCCCGGGTGGCGGGCGACATCCGGTACGGCGGATGGCCCGGGTCGTCCGGGCAGCGCCACACGACGGCCTTGTCATAGGTCGCCTTGATCCGCTCGGGCCGGAGCGGCCGGTTGGCGGTGACGTCCCACTCGGCGACGAGCTCGGGGTGGACGGCGGCGAGCGAGTTGCGCCCGTCGGCCCGCTCGGTGTGGCAGCGCTGACAGCGGGTCAGCCGCTTCGTCCGCTGGTTGACCTCGGCC
>JACDAV010000374.1 GCA_013695255.1 Chloroflexota bacterium | reverse complement strand
CGAGGCCCGGCGGGCGGCAGCCAGGCCCGAACGTCGCGTTCGGGCGGGCGTGGTGACCGCCAACCGCGGCGCGCTGGCCCGGCTGCAGCGCCTGGGCTGGCAGGAGGCGTGGCAGGCGCCGCGGCTGATCCGGGGCGAGCCGCTCGACTGGCAACCGGAGGCGATCTGGGGACAGTTCAACCACGCCCTCGGCTGACGGAAGCGTCAGGACCGAGACGGCGGCCAACCGGCCACCGTCCCGGGAGGAGCAGCGCTGAGCGTGGGTCAGTGCTCGCTGACCATCGAACCGTTCACGGTGATCCTCTGGAGCACCTCGCCGTCGGCGCCGTAGGCGACGATCGCGACGGCCTCGGTGCCGGCAGGCCACCATGCGAACGCCACTTCGTCGCCCAGGGTGGCGATCGTCGGCTCCGCGCCCTCTCGCTCGATGACCACGCGCGCCACCTCCGGCGTCACCCCGATCACCCAGGCCTGGACGCGCTCGGCGATCGCAGAATCGCTGCCCGGCTGGGCGACAAACCTGACCCCCGGCGCCGCCTGGACACCGCTGTGATCGTCACCGGGAGAACCGGACCCACCGGGCAGGTCGACGGCGCCCGTTCCCGGCCCGGCAAGGATCATCGGCTCGATGTCCCGGCCGGTGAGGCACAGCCCGTAGGCCTCGCCATCCCCGAAGAGCAGCATCGTGTAGTCACCGCGCTGCTCGCTCGTGACCAGCTGCAGCCCGCCCAGGTGATCCGGATCGACGCTCGAGCAGTCGTCCCGGGCGCTGGCCACCACGGCCGGGTCGGCGGTCGATGGGGTCGCGCTCCAGCTGGCGAAGGCCGGCTGGGCGGGGACGAGCGTGCCGGCCACGATCACCGCGACCGCCGCGGCGGCGACGACGGGCCCGGCCAGTCGCGGCAACGAGCGACGATGGCCGGGGCGTGCGGGCTGCGCGACACGGCCGGTGGGAAGCGTGGCCGGCGCCCTCATCTCGTAGCGGGAAAAGGCGCGCCGGATCGCGAGCGGAAGGCGATCGTCATCCATGGTCTGACTCCTCGGTGTCGTGGCCGGCGTCCCCGATCTGCTCGTGCAGCGTCCGGAGCGCGCGGTGGAGGTGGGCCCTGACGGTCCCCGGCGCCATGCCAAGGGACTGGGCGGTCTGGTCGATGCTCTGGTCGAGAAGAATCCGCAGCGCCACCACCTGGCGTTGCCGGCGCGGTAGACGCCAGACGGCACGGATCAGCAGCGGGTCGATGGGACGCTCGTCCGCCGGCGCGACGGTCGTCGGTGGCGGCTCCGTGCTCTCGCGCCGAAGCCGGCGCCACAGCGACGTCGCGTGGTTCAGCGCGACACGGGCCACCCAGCCGACCGGGTTCGGGTGAACCCTGATCCGGTCCCAGTCGGCATACGCGCGCGCGAAGGCCTCCTGGACCGCGTCTTCCGCGCGATGCTGGTCGCGCACCGTGAGCAGGACCGCCCGGTAGACGTCGTCCCGGGACCGGGCATAGAGATCGGCGAAGGACGCAGCTTTCTCCCTGCGAGTCGTTGCGGCGCCGTCAGACTCGTCGCCGAGGTACGTGCCCGGGTAGGTGTCGGTCAGCTCCATATCTCAATCACGCCCGGGGCCACCGAAACGCTTACGCCGATCACGGCCAGGACCAGCCAGGGTGGCCGGCGGCGCGTGCGGCCGTCAGCGAGCTGATGGAGCGCTACCACGGCCGGTGACCGGATAACCGCGGGCCGCGCTGATCAGCCTTCCTCGCCCGCCAGCAGGCGGCGGAAGCCAGCTTCGTCGAGGACGGGAACGCCGAGCGACCCGGCCTTCGCGAGCTTCGAGCCCGCGTTCTCGCCGGCCACCAGGTAATCGGTCTTCTTCGAGACAGAGGCCGCGACTTTGCCGCCGGCCGCGCGGATGGCCTCCTCGGCCTCCTCCCGCGAGAAGCCCTCCAGGGTGCCGGTGACCACGAGCCTCCGGCCGGAGAGCGGTCCGGCATCGGTGACCGCGGCCCTCGGGGCCGGCAGCTCCGCCTCGACGCCAGCCTCGACCAGTTCGTCGATGGCGTTGCGCGTCGCGGGGTCCGAGAAGTAGGCAGTCAGCGTCGCGGCGACCGTGGGCCCGATGCCGATGACCGCCTCGAACCGCTCGGGCGTCGTGGTCGCCGTTTCCCTGAGGAAGGCCGAGGCGCGGGTGAGCCAGCCGCCGGCTCCGCCGACCGGCTCCCCGGCGCCCGGGGGCAGCGCCTCGACCAGCCACTGCGTGAGGTCGGTCGCGGTCTGCCAGCCGACCTGCGGAATGCCGAGGGCGTGCAGGATCCGTCCGAGCGGTCGCCGTCGCGCGCGCCCGATCGAGCGGTGGAGGTTGTCCGCGCTCTTGGGCCCGAACCGCTCGAGCGACTCGAGGTCCTCGACGGTCAGCCGGAAGAAGTCGGACCGGCGCCGGACCATGCCGCGCTGGAGCAGCTGCTCGAGCACCTTCCAGCCGGCGCCCTCGATGTCCATCCCGCCCCGGCCCACGAAGTGCTGGAACTCCTGGGCAACGCGCGCCGGGCAGGCGAGGTTCGGGCAGTAGTGGCGGACGGCGCCCTCGTCGCGGACGATCGCCGACCCGCACACTGGGCAGGACGCCGGCATCTCGAACTCGCGCTCGACGCCGGTGCGCCGGTCGACGAGCGGGCGGACGACCTCCGGGATCACGTCGCCGGCCTTCTGGAGGACGACCCAGTCGCCGATCCGGATGTCCTTGCGGCGGACCTCGTCGAGGTTGTGGAGGGTGGCGCGGGCGACGGTCGAGCCCGCGACCTTCGATGGCCGCAGGTGCGCCACGGGGGTGAGCGTGCCGGTCCGGCCGACGTACGGGACGATGTCCTCGACGACGGTCTCGACCTGCTCCGGCGGATACTTGTAGGCGATCGCCCACCGCGGCGCTCGCGAAACGATCCCCAGCCGCGCCTGCTGGTCGGCTCGGTCGACCTTGACGACCACGCCGTCCGTCTCGTATGGCAGCTCGTGCCGCTTCTCGCGCCACGTCTCGGTGAAGGCGATGACGGCCTCGATGTCCGGGGCCTCCTTTCGCTCGGGATTGACCGGAAGGCCGAGCCGCTCGAGGCGCTCGAGCGCGGCCCACTGCGTCCGCTCCTCCCCGTCGGCGCCGTCCTCCTCGAGTAGCTGGTAGAGCCAGGCCGACAGCAGGCGCCGGGCGGTAACGTCCGGGTCCTTCTGCCGGAGCGAGCCCGCGCCGCTGTTCCGCGGGTTGGCGTAGAGCGGCAGGCCGGCCTCATCGCGCTCGGCGTTGATCCGCGCGAACTCGCTCTTCGGCATGAACACCTCGCCGCGGACGTCGAGCGTCGCGAGCTCCGTGAGGCGGTGCGGGATCGAGCGGATCGTCCGCAGGTTGGGCGTCACATCCTCGCCGGTCGAGCCGTCGCCCCGCGTCGCGCCATGGACGAGGCGACCGCGCTCGTAGTGGAGCGAGACGGCCAGGCCGTCGATCTTCAGCTCGGCCACGTAGCGGAGGTCCGGCGCGGGCTCCGGCGGCGGCGGGAGGCCCAGGCCGCGCCGGACGCGGGTGTCGAAGGCCCGGAGCTCATCGTGGCTGAACGCGTTCGAGAGCGACAGCATCGGGTGCCGGTGGCGGACCTCGTCGAACGTGCCGGACGGCGCGCCACCGACGCGCTGGGTCGGCGAATCTGGCGTGACGAGCTGTGGGAAGGCGGTCTCGAGCGCGACGAGGTCGCGGAACAGCGCGTCGTACTCGGCGTCGGTCAGCTCCGGCGCGTCCTGCCCGTGGTACAGCTCGTTTGCCCGCCGGACCTGCGCGGCGAGGTCGGCGTGGCGGGCCGCTGCCGTCTCCGTGTCGAGCACCGCCATCGCCTCGACGAGGGTGGGGTCGACGGGCAGGCGGTCGGTCTCGGTGGTGCCGTCGGCAATCGGGTCGGCGGTGTCCGTCATCGACGAAGCATACGAATCCTGACGGGTCCCGACGGAATGGCGGCTTATGCTGCCGGGCATGGACAAGACCACGCTGCTGACCGAGATGCGCGAGGGACACGCCACCTGGGAGGCGGCCCTCGCCGCCATCCCGGACGATGCGCTGCTGAGGCCGGCGCAGGGAGAGTGGAGCCGCAAGGACCTCGTCGCCCACGTCGAGTTCTGGGAGCGGCAGTCCGCCGTGGTGATCGAGGCGCTGCGCGAGGGCCGCGACCCATACGGCGGCGGCCCGCCGCCCACGGATGATATGAACGCCCGGGCGTGGTCGGAGAGCCGCTACCGGTCCGCGACCGACGTGCGCCAAGGAGAGGCCGAGGCCTGGCATCAACTCGTGGCACTCGTCGAGGAAGCGCCGGAGGACGAGCTTTTCAGCCCGGACCGCTATCCCCTGATGGGCGGTCAACCGGTCGCCGGCATGGTCCGCGAGGACACGATCGAGCACTACGCGGAGCACCTGCCGCACCTGACGGGCGGCGGCCAGCCAGACTAGGCGCCCGGGAGCACGTGCTCGCGGCGGACGTCCGCGAGGGTCGCCACCCCGAGCAGCGCCATCGCTCGCTCCAGCTCGTCGCGCAGGATCGCGATGACCTGCTCCACGGCCGGCTGACCACCGGCACCGAGCGCGTGCACGAAGGGCCGTCCGGTGAAGACGGCCTGGGCGCCGAGCGCGATCGCCATCAGCGCGTCCGAGCCGCGGCGGACCCCGCCGTCGAGGTAGACCTCCGCTCGGCCGCCGACCGCGGCCACCACCGCCTCCAGCGCGTCGAGGGCCGCCGGCGAGCGATCCAGCTGCCGGCCGCCGTGGTTGGAGACCCACACGGCCGCGGCGCCGTGCTCGACCGCCAGCCTCGCGTCTTCTGGGTGAAGGATGCCCTTGAGCACGATCGGGAGCGGCGTCCAATCCCGCAGCGTGGCCAGCCCCTGCCAGGTCAGCCCGATGTGGCGGGTGTCCAGCAGGCGGTCGAGATCGACCTCGCCGCCGCGCTCGGCATCGCCGCGGGCGGCATCGCCGGCCGCCGCAGCGCCACCTGGCTCCCGGAAGTTGCCGAGCGGGACGTCGAGCTCCCAGCCTCGACGCTTCTCTCGCTCGCGGTAGCCGAGCACCGGCAGGTCGACCGTCAGGACGATCGCCCCGTACCCGGCCGCTTCCGCCCGCTCGACGAGACGCCGCGTGAACCGGGCGTCCTCGTTGACGTACAGCTGGAACCAGCGTGGGCCGTCGGGCGCCGCGGCTGCGACCTCCTCGAGGGACCGGCTGCTGACGGTCGACAGGCAGAACAGCGCGGCGGCGCCGGCGGCGGCCCGTGCGGTCGCCAGCTCCCCGTCCGGGTGGGCCAGTGCCTGGGCGGCCACGGGCGCGATGCCGATCGGCAGCGCGACCTCCCGCCCGAGCAGCGTGGTCCGCGTGTCCGTCGCTCCCCCGCCGACGAGCACGCGCGGCAGGAAGCGCCGGCGGCGGAAGGCGGCCACGTTGTCCGCCAGCGTCAGCTCGTCCTCGGCGCCGCCGCTGACGTAGTCCCACGCCTCGGGCGTCATCCGCTGCTCGGCGAGGCGCTCGAGATCGGCCACGGACACGGCCGCCAGCGCCGCGTCGATGGGCGGCTCGCCCTCGCCCGTCACCCAACGATCTCGAGGTTGGCGAGGCTCGCCAGCATCGTCTTCCGGCCGACCGAGGCGTCGCGGAACGCGACCATGACCTCCTCGTCGCTGCGGGTCAGCTTCGAGGTCACGACGATCCCGTCGCCCCAGCGATCGTGCCGGACGCGGTCGCCGTCGCGGAACTGCCGCTCACCGGGCACGACCGGGCGGGGAGGCGGCACGGTGGCCGGCTCCGCCGCCGGTCCGAGCGTGCCCGACGCCGCGCCGCCGCTGTACGCCTCCCGGCGCGCGGTCAGATCGCGCGTCGGCCGGAAGGCCTCGCCGGCAGGTGGAGCGCCCGGACGTCCGCTGCCCTGCCGGAAGGCGCCGCCGCTCGTGCGGACGGGCGTCCCGAACCGGCTCGCCCGTCGGGCTCCGAAGACGAGGTCGAGGTCGAGCGGCGAGTCGGCGTCGGCTTCCCCGGCCCGGTCCAGCTGGGGCCCCAGCATCAACTCGGCGGGGATCTCGAGCAGGAAGCGCGAGGGCACCGACGCCTGCCCCATCCCCCAGGTCGAGCGCCGCCAGGCGTGCGACAGGAAGAGCCGCCGCTTGGCACGGGTCATGCCGACGTACGCCAGCCGGCGCTCCTCCTCGAGCTCCTTCTCGTCGTCGAGCGCGCGGCTGTGCGGGAAGAGGCCCTCCTCGAGGCCGGCGATGAACACGACCGGGAACTCGAGGCCCTTGGCGGCGTGGAGCGTGATGAGCGTGACCGCGTCCGCGTTGCCCTCGTACTGGTCCTGGTCGGCGACGAGCGCAGTCTCCTCGAGGAGGCGGTCGAGGGCGTCCTCCGGCGACAGGTCGTCGTAGCGGGTCGTCACCGAGCGCAGCTCGAGCAGGTTTGCCCAGCGCTCCTCGCCGTCCTCGGAGCCGTCGGCCAGCATCGCCCGGTAGCCGGACGCCTCCAGCACCTCGTCGAGCAGCTCCGGCAGCGCGAGCACGCCGATCCGGGCGCGCAGGCGCCGGACGAGCGCCGCGAACTCTGCCAGCGCCGATCGCGCCCGCGAGGCGAGGCCCGCGATCTCGCCCCGGGCCGCCCGCTCGATCGCCTCCCAGGTCGAGCGCCCGCCGGCGGCGGCGTCCGCCCGGAGCGTCTCGATCGTCTTGTCGCCGATCGATCGTGCCGGCACGTTGACGATCCGCTCGAAGCTGACGACGTCCGTGTCGCTGCGCAGCACGCGCAGATAGGCCAGCGCGTCCTTCACCTCGCGCCGGGCGTAGAACCGCGTCCCGCCGACGAGCTGGTAGCGGATCCCGTAGCGCAGGAACGACTCCTCGATCGCGCGCGACTGCGCGTTCATCCGGTACATGACCGCGATGTCCTGGGCGCGGAAGACGCCGTCCACGTCGTCGGCGCGCCGGGTGAGCGCGGAGCCACGGCCACCGACCAGGCCCTCGACCTGGCGGGCGATCCACTCCGCCTCCTCCTCCTCGTTGTAGGCCTCGAAGCGCTGGATCTGGCGGCCACCCGCCTGCTCCGTCCAGAGCTTCTTGTCCGTCCGCTCCGTGTTGCGAGACACGACGGCGTGGGCGGCGTCGAGGATCAGCTGGGTCGAGCGGTAGTTGCGCTCGAGCTTGACGACGGTCGCCTCCGGGTAGTCGCGCTCGAAGTCGAGGATGTTGCGGATGTCCGCGCCGCGCCAGCGGTAGATCGACTGGTCGTCGTCGCCGACGACCGCGAGGTTGCGGTGCTTCGCCGCCAGCGCCCGGACCCACAGGTACTGCGGCCGGTTCGTGTCCTGGTACTCGTCGACGTGGAGGTAGCGCCACCGATCCTGGTAGCGGGCCAGCACGTCCGGCGCCTGTTCGAACAGGCGGACGGCGTCGAGCAGCAGGTCGTCGAAGTCGAGCGCGCCGACCTGCCGGAGCCGCTCCTGGTAGCGCGTCGCGAGGCGGGCCACGATCTTCTCGTGGCGGTTGACCGCGTTACCGTCGAGGAACGCCGGGTCGAGCATCTCGTTCTTGGCCCGGCTGATCGCGCCCAGGATGGCCGACGGCCGGAACTCGCCGGTCGCCGGCAGGTCCTCCTCGCGAAGGATCTGCTTCATGAGCGCCTGCTGGTCGTCCGTGTCGTAGATGACGAAGCGGCGATCGAGCCCGATCGCCTCGCCGTCGCGCCGCAGGACCCGCGCACACAGCGCGTGGAACGTGCCGGCCTGGACGTCACGCCCCGGCTCGCCGACGAGGTCGATGATCCGCTCGCGCAGCTCGCCGGCGGCGCGATTGGTGAACGTGACGGCCAGGATCTGCCACGGCCGCACGTCACGCACGCCGATCAGGTAGGCAATCCGGTGGGCGAGGACGCGGGTCTTGCCGCTGCCGGCACCGGCGAGGATGAGCAGCGGCCCGTCCGTGGCAGTGGCGGCCCGGGCCTGCTCGGCATTGAGCCGCCCGATGATCGAGGCCTCGCGCTCGGCACGCGCGGCCACCCGGGCCGCCGCGGCGGCCGCCGCGTCAACGGGATTCGGGGGGGCGCCGGCATCGGCCGGGACCGACGCCGATCGGAGCCACTCGGGCTCCTCCGGAGGGGCCGCCGGCCGCTCGTCGAGGTCGGTGAACATCGTGCCGGCGGCCTCGACGGCGGCGTCCGGGGCAGGCTGCGGCCGGCGTCGCCGGGTCGAGGGGCTCACTCTCCGATTGTAGTCGGCCGCCCCTCACCGCCGGCTCAACGGGCGGCCCCGCGAGCCACCTCGAGGTGCTGCCAGAAACCGATCGGCCCGCCCCCGAGGGACGGGCCGAGGATCCGGAGCTCGGAGCGATCTAGCTCAGGGTGCGATCTGATCCGCGGCCGGCTCGGTGATCGTGACGGGCTCGTCCCACTTGGTCATGTTGACCGTCAGGTCGACCGAGCCCATCTCCGGCAGCGTGACGGCCAGCGTCATCTTCGACATCCGCAGCGACTCCCGCTCGACGCCGATGGTCAGCTTGAACGCGGCTCCCGCGAGCGACGGGTCCGGCGCCTCGGAGGCCATGGCTGCCAGCTCATCGCCGGTCAGGTCGAACTCGACGTTGTAGCAGTCCTTGTTGTCGCCGCACTTGGAATCGGCGACCTTGGTGGGGCTCATGCCCGGCATCTCGAGGACCTTGCGCAGCTCCTCCATCGCCTTGGCCGGGTCAGTCGCCTCGTCGACCGACACGTCGTCGGTCACCTGCTTCTGGTATTTGGCGCCGGTGAGGCTGGTCTTGAAGTAGCTTGTCGAGCCGATCTGGATCGCCTCGCCGGTCAGGCCGAGGAACGCCGGCGCGCTGAAGGAGGCGCGGACCTTCTTGCCGGCGATGTCGAGGTCGCCCTCGGCGGTCGTGCCGTCGAGCTTGAACTCGGACGGCTGACCGGCGCCGGTCATGTCGGCGCTGATGGTGCCGCTCATCACGGCCTGGAAGTGGACGCTCTTCGCCTTGAGCGTGGCCTCGACGCTCTTGGTCAGGATCTCCTTGGGATCCGTCAGCGGCGGCGCGAGGGGGGTCGAGCTGCAGGCAGCGATGGCCAGGGAGGCGACCAGCGCCATGAGCAGCGAGAGTCGGCGGGGCATGAATTCTCCAGTTCGCGGGATGGACGGTGCCGCTAGCGTCCCAAGGCCCGCGCCTCATGTCAACCGACCGGAGCCGCCTGATCCGCCCTCCACCGACTGCCCGGCGTGGGAGGCTTGAGTGATGAGCGCAAGGGCCGTGGCGCTCCTAGAGGTGCGAACGCAGCTGACCTACCCGATGCATCGCGTCGCCATTCGTTGCGTCGCCCTCAGCCCTCCGGACCCTTGCTAAGCGGAGTATTTCGTCGACCACCTTGTTGAGAGGCTGGGTGGCGTCTACATCTGTCGCTCCGGCCGGTCCTTCGTCGCTCCGATTCAGCTCGAGCATGAGTTCGACTCCCGCTCGGCCAAGCGGCCAGTGGTCATCGGTGCGCGCTTCGAGGCGGCGGCGCATGGTGTCGTCGTCGATGCGGAGGTTGAAGACCTTGGTGAAGTACGGCAGGAAGTGGTCGCGATTGCGGCTGCTCCCACAGACGAACAACACGTCG
>JACDAV010000317.1 GCA_013695255.1 Chloroflexota bacterium | reverse complement strand
TCCTCCACATGATGCGGGTCTTCTACCACGGCGCCTACAAGCCGCCACGCGAGTTCAACTGGGTCGTCGGGGTCGTCCTGCTCTTCCTCACGATCATGCTGTCGTTCACGGGCTACCTGCTGCCGTGGGATCAGATCGCGTACTGGGCGATCACGATCGGCACGAACATGGGCGGCTACGCGCCCCTCCTGAACGTTCCGGTCAACCGGCTCCTGCTCGGCGGCCTCGAGGTTGGCCAGAACACGCTGCTCCGCTTCTACGTGCTCCACATCATGGTCCTGCCACTGGCGGCGGCGATCTTCCTGGCGGTCCACTTCTGGCGCATCCGCAAGGACGGCGGGATCTCGGGGCCGCTATGACGACCGATCGCCGCGTTGTCGCCTCCGCGCTCTCGCTCACGCACCGCAAGGTGCGCTCGCTCGCGTGCTCGGCTCCGCCTTGCGCTCGGCCGCCCTATCGGCCCCGAGGGCTCTGAGTCGCCATGACCGACGACAGCAATCGCCCGAAGCCTGAGACCAAGGTCGCCACGCCGGGGCGGGTCGTCCTGCCGGTCGACCCGAGCCGCCGGACGGAGATCGACAAGCAGCGCGTGCCGATGTCGGCGCGGCCCTACCGGCTGCTGGCGCTGGTCAAGCAGGACGCCGTGGTCCGGGTCCAGAAGGAGCCGGACGACACGGTCATGACCTGGCCGCACCTGCTCTCGATCGAGTTCCTGGCCGCCGGCGTGATGAGCGTGTTCCTGCTGATGATGGGCCTGTTCATCAACGCCCCGCTCGAGGAGCTGGCCAACGGCAACGTCACGCCGGCGGTGGCCAAGGCGCCCTGGTACTTCCTCGGGCTGCAGGAGCTGCTGGCCTACTTCCATCCCACGGTGGCGGGCGTGCTCGTGCCCGCGTTCGTGCTGGTCGGCGCGGCGCTCATCCCGTTCGTCGATCGCGGCAACGTGCTTGCCACGCGGCCCTCGGAGCGCAAGACCGCCGTCGCCCTGTTCACCCTGTTCTGCATCCTCGGGCTCGTGGTCACCTTCGTCGGCATCTTCTTCCGCGGCCCGGGCTACAACTTCGTGATCCCCTACCTGCCGTTCTTCGAGAACAGCTCGAACGGCCTCCATTTCGCGCTCTGACGGCGCAGCCGAGGACCCAGGATCAGCCATGAGCAACTACCATCTCGAGCCGGTCGACAGGCCGCAGGCCCTGACCCAGCAGGCCATCAAGTCGATGCGCCACCAGCAGGTCCAGGGCATGTCACGCCGGCAGCTCCTGCGCGGCTCACTGGCGGCGGGGATCGGGCTGTGGCTGCTCGAGATCTCGGCCGGCACGATCGGCTTCCTGTGGCCCAACCTCGAGGGGGACTTCGGGGGTGAGCTGGAGATCGGCACGCTCGACGAGATCAAGGCCCAGAACAGCTCCATCCCGGTCGAGGAGGGCTTCCCGGCCTACTTCTCCAACGCCCGCTCCTTCGTCATCCTGGTGGATCCCTCGCGCCAGCAGTTCATCCCGGGCGAGGACCCCGAGGGCGACGGGACTGCCCTCAACGTGCGGGCCCTCTACCAGCGCTGCCCGCATCTCGGCTGCAAGCCGAACCCGTGCCTCAAGAACTTCTGGCTCGAGTGTCCCTGCCACGGCTCGCGCTACGACCGGCTGGGGATCAAGGCTGAGGGCTCGAAGTACGGTCCCGCGCCCAGGAGCATGGACCGCTTCGGCGTCAAGGTCAGCGCCGACGGCATCCTGACGATCGACACCGGCAAGATCACCCTGGGGCCCCTGCCCGTGGCCCTCGGCCAGCCCGGGCTGATCCCGCCCACCAGTCCGACCGGCTGCATCTAGGCGCCCGCGTGACCGACACCGTCGACCGAGCAGCCCGATGACGACGCCCACCGGCCGGGAACCGCAGGAGCGGCTGCCCGCCCGACGCGAGCCGTCCGAGCCCGCACCCGCCGAACGGTTCACGTCGCCCCCCTCGACGCGCTCGTTCCAGCTGTCGCCGGAGCGGGCCGCCCAGATCGTGCGCCAGTCGTCGAACGCTCGCTGGGTCGGCTTCCTGGCGGTGATCGTGGTCGTCCTGTTCACGATCCTCTACTACTTCTACGAGCTTGGCGCGCCGCTGGGGCTGAGCCAGCCACGCATCGTGGCCGAGGAGGAGCAGCAGCAGGTGGTCGCCGTCGAGCGCGGCTACAACCTGTACCAGGCGAACTGCGCGCGCTGCCATGGGCCGAACGGCCTCGGGCCCAACGAGCCGAAGCCCCCGGAAACGGGCGGCGGTTACATCGGCCCCACGCTCAACGACCAGGCCAAGCTGTTCCAGCACCTCAACGAGGACTACCTGCGCAACGTCCTCGAGGTCGGCGGACGGTACGTCTGCGGCAACGCCAAGAGCCAGATGCCGGTCTGGGCGGACACCAACGGCGGGCCGCTCAACTACCGCCAGATCGAGGAGCTGATCGCCTTCCTCCGGGCACCGAAGGACGAGGAGTACGAGGTTCGCGACCCGGAGCTGAACGAGCCGACCGGCGAGCACTTCAACGGCTGGGTCGACCCGGCCTATCAGCCCGAGGCTGGCGCCACCCCGTACCCGGACTGCTACCTCGACGCGCTGGGCGGCGGGGGTGGTGGCGCTTCCGCCTCGCCGGCGGCGTCCGCGGACCCGAACGCGACCACGCTCGAGGTGACGGCGGCCAATATCGCGTTCTCCGAGGACGCGCTGACCGCCCCCGCGGACGAGGCGTTCAACATCCACTTCGTCAACGAGGACGCGGGGGTCCCGCACGACGTCGACATCCGAGCCGGGGGCGAGACGGCGGCGGACAACCAGATCCTCACCGACGCGGGCGAGGCAACGTATTCCATCGCGCCGCTCGAGGCGGGCGAGTACGAGTTCTTCTGCTCGGTGCACCCGCAGCAGATGGTCGGCACCCTGACGGTCGAGTAGCGAGAGGCACGACGACGATGGCCCGAGCCCTCACCGCCGGCCCCGCCCCCCGCCGACGCGCCCTGTTCGGGCTGCTCGACGCCGATGGCTGGGCCTGGGCGATGCTCAAGGCCTTCTTCTGGTTCGTGCTCATCATCTTCCTGCTCGGCTACGTGCCGGACCGCGCCTACTACTTCACGGTCAACCGGACGATCGACCTCGGGATCCTCGCCTGGTCGCCGGTCAACCTGTGCCCGCCCCGGAACGAGGACCTGCCCTGTCCGGCGCCGGTCGGCGCGGTCCTGCCGTGGCAGGGCTCGCCGTCGGAGATCGCGCTGCCCGCTGCGCGCGCGGACGCCGCGTTCGTCCAGACCGGCCGCAAGCTGCTCCTCATCGGCGGCAGCGATGGCCAGACGGCCACGGACGCGGTGAGCGTCGCCCAGGCGGTCGAGGGAGGCAACTTCGACAAGTGGCAGGACGGCCCGCCGTTGCCGGAGCCGCGTGCCGACGCCGGCGTGGCGTTCCTCAACGGATCGATCTACGTCTCCGGCGGCTACGACGAAGCCGGCGAGCCGACGGACACGACCTTCGTGCTCGCGCCGAACCTGCAGACCGGCGACCTGGGCGATTGGCAGACCGCCGAGCAGGTCGAGCAGCCCCTCGACCTGCCCGAGGCACGCGGCGCGGGCTCGCTCGTCGCCCTGGCCGACGGGCTCCTGTTCGTCGGCGGGACCGGCCCGGATGGGCAGCCCACGTCGACGGTCTGGCGGTCGACCACCGACACGAAGGGGGCGCTCGGCGAGTGGACGCCCCAGCAGGGGCTCCTCCAGCCAACCGCCGACGCCGTGGCGGCCCTCAACGGCGAGGCCGTCTGGGTGATCGGCGGTCGCGACGCGAACGGGCCGACCGCGCGGGTACAGCGCGGCACGATCGCAGGCGCCGAGGGCCTCGAGGGCGAGGACAACCCGGGCGGCTCGGACAGCGGCGTCGACGCCGAGCCCAGCCAGAGCGGCGGGGTGGGCGGAGG
>JACDAV010000299.1 GCA_013695255.1 Chloroflexota bacterium | reverse complement strand
AGCTCCGCACGCCGCTCAACGCGATGCTGGGCTGGGCGAGACTCCTCAAGGACGGGGTGCTCCCCGACGAGAAGCGGGTCCGGGCGATCTCCGCGATCGAGCGAAACGCGCGGAACCAGTCCGCGCTGATCGAGGACCTGCTCGACGTCAGCCGCATCGTGGCCGGGTCGCTGCGGCTCGACGTGCGGCCGATCGATCTCGCCGAGATCGTCGCCGCGGCGGTGGACGTCGTCGCGCCTGCGGCGGAGGCCAAGGATCAGCGCGTCGTTCCGCAGCTGGCGGCCGGCGTCGTCGCGCTCGGCCTGGGACTGCTGGTCGCGCCCGCCGGCTGACGCCCCGGCGCGCGGACGTGCGTCCTACGCGCCGCCGCCCGCCAGGCGCAGCAGCCGCCGCTTGATCCGCTGCAGCGAGCCCCGATCCGAGAAGGCCACGAACAGCGTGTCGTCGCCCGCGATCGAGCCCGCGACCTCGGGCCAGCGTGCCCGGTCGAGCGAGGCCGCGATCGCATGCGCGGAGCCGGGCAGCGTGCGCACCACGAGCAGCAGGCCGGCCTCGTGGAACTCGACCGGCAGGTCGATCAGGAGCTTCCGCAGCCGGTCCTCGCCGGTGGCCTCAGCGTCGATCAGCCGTGGCGGCAACGCGTAGGCCTGGGTCCCCTCGCGGTTGGCCTTGACCAGGCCCAGCTCCGCCACATCGCGGCTGATCGTCGCCTGCGTCGTCCGGAAGCCGCGCTCGCCGAGGGCCGCCGCGAGCTCGCCCTGCGTCCGCAGCGGGCGCTGGGCGACGAGGTCGCGGATCGCTCGCTGACGGAGCTGCTTCATGACCTCCACGTCGCTCGCCCGCCCTACCGCTGCAGCCCGAGCCAGACGACGACCACCAGCAGCGCCAGCAGGACGCGATAGGCCACGAAGACGTCCGTCGACCGCGTCCTGAGAAAGCGCAGAAGCACGGCGATCGCGAGGAAGCCGGCCACGAGCGACGCCACCATCCCGGCGACAAGCGGCACGACCTGGATCACGACGCCGGACTCGCCGCGCAGCAGCGTGAGCCCCTCGTAGGCGCCCGCGGCGGCGGTGATCGGCGTCGCCATCAGGAACGAGAAGCGCGCCGCGGCGTCGCGCTCGAGGCCCGCGAAGAGGCCGGCCGCGATCGAGATGCCGGAGCGCGAGATGCCGGGCACGAGCGCCAGGGCCTGCGCGCCGCCGATGCCGATCGCCACCGGCAGGCTGAGCCCGCCGATCGTCGCGTCGCGCCGGCCGTGGCGCTCGGCCAGCCACAGGATCGCCCCGCCCACGATCAGCATCAGCGCCACCAGCCCGACCTCCCGGAACTGGTCCTCGATCAGGTCGTTGAGCACGAACCCGGCCACCAGCGCCGGGACCGTGGCCGCGGCAATGAGCCAGGCGAGGCGCCGATCCGGGTCGCCGGCGAAGGAGCGGTCGCGAACGGCGGCCAGACCGGCCGGGACGAGCCGCAGCCAGTCGCGGCGGAAGTAGACGAGGAGCGCCACCAGGGTGCCGATGTGGAGCATCACGCTGAACTCGAGCGACGTGATGAACGGGTCATCCCAGCCCAGCAGGAAGGGCACGATCACCAGGTGGCCGGAGCTCGACACGGGCAGGAACTCGGTCAGCCCCTGGACGATGCCCATGACGAGCGCCTGGAGGAGCGTGTCCATGGCGGTGACCTCAGGGCGTTGCGTCGATCAGGCGGACGACGCGCTCGGCTGATCGCACCGCCGTCAGGCGTGGGTGACGCTACCGGATGAAGAGCGGGGCGAGGACCAGCGTGATCGTCGCCAGCAGCTTCACGAGCACGTGCAGCGACGGGCCGGCGGTGTCCTTGAATGGATCGCCCACGGTGTCGCCCACGACGGCCGCGGCGTGCGCGTCCGTCTTCTTGCCGAGCACGTTGCCGGCCGAGTCCTTCAGGTGGCCCGCCTCGATGTACTTCTTGGCGTTGTCCCAGGCGCCGCCGGAGTTGTTCAGGACAGTGGCGAGCAGCACGCCGGAGATCGTCCCGACCATCAGCATGCCGGCCACGGCCTCCGCGCCGAGCAGGAGTCCGACGATGATCGGCGTGGCCACCGCCACGAGCCCCGGCGCGATCATCTCGCGCAACGCGGCGCGGGTCGTGATGTCGACGACACGGGCGTAGTCCGGGCGCTGGCTGTAGTCCATGATCCCGGGCATCTCGCGGAACTGGCGGCGCACCTCGACGATGATCGCCTGCGCCGTCTTGCCGACCGCCCGGATGGCCAGCGACGAGAAGAAGTAGACCAGCATCGCGCCCATCAGCGCGGCGATGAAGACGCTCACGTCGGCCAGGTTGACGGACTCGAGCAGGGGCTCGCCGCGACGCAGGTGGATGAGGTTGACCTTGTCGATGTAGGCGCTGAACAGCAGGAAGGCCGCCAGCGACGCGGAGGCGATCGCGTAGCCCTTCGTCAGCGCCTTGGTCGTGTTGCCGACGGCGTCGAGCCGGTCGGTGATCTCGCGCGCGCCCGCCTCGGCGCGGCTGAACTCCGCAATGCCGCCGGCGTTGTCCGTGATCGGGCCGAACGTGTCCATGGCCAGGATGTAGGCCGTCGTCATGAGCATGCCCATCGTCGCCACGGCGGTGCCGAAGATGCCACCGACGTTGTCGCCCGACGCCGTCAGGAGGTTGGCCTGCGAGCCGAGCCAGTGGCTGGCGTAGAGCGCGATCCCGATCGTGATGGCGGTCACGAACGTCGTCTCGAAGCCGACGGCCGTGCCGGAGATGATGTTGGTCGCGGGACCGGTCCTCGACGCTTCGGCGATCTCGCGCACCGGTCGGAAGGTGCCGGCGGTGTAGTACTGGGTGATGTACACGAAGGCGACGCTCGTGGCCAGGCCGACCACGCCGGCGCCGAAGAACCAGAGCCAGGGCGGGATGCCGTACTGGCCCGTCGCGTCCGCGGTCTGCATCATCACGTTGGTCGTGAAGGCCAGCGCGATGACGGACAGGATCGTCGTCGCCCAGTAGCCGCGGTTCAGGATATTCATCGGGTTCTCGTCCTCGCGACCGCGCACGAAGTACATCGCGACGATCGTCGAGAGCAGGCCGAAGGCGCGGATGACAAGCGGGAAGAAGATCCACGCCTCCGGGTTCGGCCAGCCGAGGTCCCGGGCGATGGCGAAGACCGCGACGCCCAGGATCATCGCCCCGATGTTCTCGGCCGCCGTCGACTCGAACAGGTCAGCGCCACGGCCGGCGCAGTCGCCGACGTTGTCGCCGACGAGGTCGGCGATGACGCCCGCGTTGCGCGGGTCGTCCTCGGGGATGCCCGCCTCGACCTTGCCGACGAGGTCGGAGCCGACATCGGCCGCCTTGGTGTAGATGCCGCCGCCGAGCTGGGCGAAGAGGGCGACGAACGAGGCCCCGAACCCGAAGCCGACGATCAGGAACGGTGCCTCATCCGGGTTGGTGAAGCCGCCGAAGGCGGCGAAGATGCCCCATACGCCGAGGAGCGAGAGCGCGACCACGAGGAAGCCCGACACGGCTCCGCCTCGCATCGCGACCTGGACTGCCTCCACCAGGCTGCGTCGGGCGGCGGCAGCCGTGCGCACGTTGGCCTTGACGCTGATGTACATGCCGATGATCCCCGACGCCATCGAGCAGATCGCGCCGACGAAAAACGCGACACCCGTTCGCCAGCCGAGCTCCAGGCCGAACACGGACGTGTCCGCGACGTCTTCACCTTCGAAGAGCGTGATGACGGCTGCGATGACGAAGGTGCCCACCACGGCAAGGATCCCGATGGTCGTGTACTGGCGGCGGATGAAGGCGACCGCGCCCTCGAAGATCGTCCCGGCCACGTCCTCCATCTCCTTGGTCCCGGTGTCGCGCGAGAGGACGTCGCGAGCGAGGTAGAGGGCGAACAGGATGGCGGCGAGCCCGGCCACCGGGATGATCAACTGCAGCTGATCGGCGTTCATCGGGGCGTCGCATTCCTCCGGTCGATGGCCGTCCACCGGCCACGAGCCATCGCGGCACGCCGGGGACATGAGGGAGAGGGCAAGGCAGCCCGGCCGACCCGTGTTGCGAGCGGGACTGGAACAGTGCGGGCCGCGGCGGAGTGTATCAACGGGCCCAGCGGCGGGTCAAACCATGGCCGGCTGCGGGTTATGCAGCCCGCTGGCTCGCCGCCCGGCCTTCCGGGGACTTCCCTGCTACGGCACCCAGCGCGGATATGCCCCGTCCGTGGTCAGTGCCACGGGCGGTCCACCGCGCGACTCCACCGTCCAGATCCCGCGCGAGGCGCGCGGGTCGTCCGCCTCCACGCGACCGAACACGATGGTCGCCCCGTCCGGCGAGAACGCCGGCCAACGATCGGCCATCTGGCCGTCGCTCGTCAGCTCCCGAGCCGGTGACGACCCGCCGAGCGAGCCGATCGCGACGTGGGTGACCCCGTCCGTCGCGCGCAGGAGATAGGCGACCGCACCCTCGATCGAGACCGCCACCGAGCCCTCGGCATCGACCCGGCGCTCCACCGTTCCATCCGTGCCGATCGCGTACAGCCCGTCCGCGGCCCGGCCCGGCTCACGGCCGACCACCAGGAACCGGGAGAGGTCCGGCGACCAGACGAGCGGACCGCCGGCCGCCACCGCCGTGGCGACGCTCGTCGCCGGATCGGCCGCGTCGAGGTCGATCACCGCGACCGTCCCGTCAGGCGCGGGCACGGCCGCCCAGCGGCCCGTTGGATCCCAGGCGGCCCGTGTGGCCCATACCGGGAAGCGGGCATCCGGCTCCAGCCCGTCGCCCGGACGCGCACTCGACCCGAGTGGCGGCGCACCGACCGGCAGGACCTGCCGCTCCGGGCCGCCCGCGCCGTCGAGCGGCACGATCCACCAGCCCGCGTCGGTGCCGTCGGGTTCCCGGCGGGCGAGGAGCAGGCGACGGCCGTCCGGGCTGAAGCGCGGGGCGTACTCGAAGCGCCCCTCGGCGGTGACCACGGCGGTCGACGAGCCGTCGACGGCCGTCGTCCGGACCACGCCGCCCGACGCGTAGGCCACTCGCGCGCCGTCGGGCGCCAGGTCGAAGGCCGAGACGGACGCGAGGCCGGAGGTCAGCTGTCGCGGGGCGGAGCCGTCCGGGTTCATGATCCAGACGTCGTGCACGCCGCTCCGGTCGGTCAGCCAGGCGATGTGGTTGTGAGCGGACGACGTGGGCGAGCCCGTCGTGAACGTCCACGTCCAGTCCGTCGCAACCTGCTCCGGATCACCCTCCCGGGTCACGACCGGATCGAGCTCGACGGTGTAGGTCGTGCTCGGCGCGAGCGGGTTCGCCGGCTCGAAGAGCAGGACCGTCCTCGGCGGCTCGGGGTCGTCCGGAGCTCGCGCCAGCGTGTCGTCCGGCAGGGCCACGACGCGAACGCCACCGTCGACCGATGGCGTGATGGTCAGGGCGTCATCGATCGAACCCGGGTCGATCGGATGGTCGAAGACGATGGCGATCGGCGTCCGGACGTTGATCCCGGCGACCCCATCGGCGGGCAGCGTCTCGACGATGGCCAGGCCGGCCTTGACCGTCGTGAACGCGGTCCGGAACGGAGCGCGGAGGGGGCTCCCGTCCGTGTCCGAGGCTGCGGTCTGGATGGTGACCGTGTAGGTCATCCCGAACAGGAGCGGCGAGTCGAAGGCCAGGGTCAGCGTGCGACCGCTCCACGTCGGCTGCATCGCGGCGGCAGGCTCGATGCTCAGGGCGCGCTCGACGGCGTCGGTGTCCATGACCCGGTCGAACGTGATCGTGACGGTCGAGTCAACGGTGACGCCCTCCGCGCCGTCGGTCGGGGCCGTCTCCACCACGGCCGGCGGCCCGATCGTCCGGAAGGTGAATGCCTCCAGCCCGCTCTGGGCGACGTTGCCGGCGAGGTCCTCGAAGCCGGGCTCCACGGAGACCCTGAACTCCGTGTCCTGGGGCAGCCGCTCTGACGGCGTGAAGATCGCCGTCGAGCCGTCCCAGGTGATCGAGCCGTCGACCCGGGGCTCGATCCTGAACCGGCGCTCGACCGTCGTGGTCCGGACCGGCTCGCTGAACTGGATGTCGATGGCCGTCAGCGTCTGGGCGACGCCCTCCTGTCCCTCGACGGGAGCGCTGAGGCCGGCGGCGGTGACCGCCGGGCCGCGGCGGTCGACGAGCGTGGCGTTGAGCAGGACCACCGCGAGGGCGATCAGGGCAAGGAGGATGCTGCCGACGGAGACGACGCGGCGCGGCATTCAGCGCCGACGGGACGGGACGGACACGGGGCGGCACGGTAGCACAGCACCTATACTCCCGGACTTGTGAGCCGACGCCCTGCCCTCGGGTGCCTTCTCGAGGTCGTCGAGACCCTCGCGCTCACCCTGATCATCTTCTTCATCATCCAGACCTTCGTCGCGCAGCCCTACCGCGTCGAGCAGCAGTCGATGGAGCGGACGCTCGAGCCGGACCAGTACGTCCTCGTCGACAAGCTGACCCCCCGTCTCGGCCCGTACAACCGCGGCGACATCGTCGTCTTCACGCCGCCGCCGGACTGGGTCCAGGGCGACGGCACGCCGTTCATCAAGCGCGTGATCGGGGTGGCCGGCGACAGCGTGGAGATCCGCGACGACGGGCGCGTCTACGTCAACGAGACGGCCCTCGCGGAGCCCTACGTCTACCAGCTCGACGGGGCGCCGCAGCCGACGACGACGTCCACCGAGCCACCGCGCTGGGTCGTCCCGGACGGCGAGCTGTTCGTGATGGGCGACCATCGCTCGAGCTCGTCCGATTCGCGGACCTTCGGCCCGATCGAGACGGACGACGTCATCGGACGCGCGTGGCTTCGCTACTGGCCGATCAACACGTTCGGCGTGCTCCAGACGCCGACCCACCCGGAGCTGCAGGCGGCCGCACCCTGACGCTCGGGCGGGACCCGGCTCGCTACTCCGCCGGTGCCATGACCCAGCGATCCACCTCGCGCCGGTAGTCGAGCAGCTCATCGGCGCTGAACCACAGGGCGATCTCGTCCGTCGCGGTCTCCGCCCCGTCGGAGGCGTGGACGAGGTTCTGGCCTGTCTCGAGCGCGAAGTCGCCGCGGACCGTGCCCGGTACGGCCTCGTGCGGCCGCGTCGCGCCGTTCATGGCCCGGACCACCGCGATGGCGTTGGGTCCCTCGAGGACGGCGGCCACCAGCGGACCGCTGACGATGAACTCGACGAGGCTGCCGAAGAAGGGCTTCTCGCGGTGCACCGCGTAGTGCCGCTCGGCGAGCTCGCGCGAGACCAGCACGAGCTTCAGGCCCACCAACTTCAGCCCGCGCTCCTCGTATCGGCCGAGGATCCGGCCGGCCAGCAGGCGCTGAACACCGTCCGGCTTGATCAGGACCAGGGTCCGTTCCGTCACGTTCTCTCCTCGGGATCGATGGTGGGATCGCCGCGGTCGCCCGCCCCAGGGCCTGCCCGCGACGGTGAGCGCCGGTCCGCGATGGCGCCGGCCGCCTGGACGTAGGCTCGCCGGGCGTCCAGCTCATGCCCGACCATTCGGAAGGCATCGCCCCGGACGATCTCGATCTCGGGCGAGCGCGCGTCGCGCGGCTCGGTTGCGGTCAGGACCGCTGGCGCCAGCTCCGGCGACTCGCGAAGCGCCAGTGCGAACCGGAGCGCAGCCTCGGCTCGGTGGCCCTGAGCGAGCGCGAGGCGGCCGGCCTCGAGCTCATCCGAAGGCTCCGGCAGCCCCTCCGTCTCGCTGCGGTCGTCGCGGACCTTCCCGTCGTCTGACGAGCCGGCGGTCGCTGCCTGCCCGGTGCCCCGTTCCACCAGCGGCGGCCGGCGCTGGCGCGCCCCGGTCTCGCCGCCGAACAGCCTCGCTGCTGCGGCCTGACCAGCCTGGGCAGGATCCGCCGGCCACAGCGCGCTCCGCGGCATGCCCGCGAACAGCCGATCGAGCGGGATGTCCTCGCGCTCGAGGACGCGGGTCGAGAAGCGCCGGGCCTCGCCGGGCCGGCCGGCCGCGGCGATCGCCTCGGCGGCGATGACGAGGGCAACGGTCGCCTCACCGCCCGAGGCGAGGTAGGCCTCCGCGGCGTCGCCGGCCCCGGTCAGGTCGCCGGTCCGCCAGCGTGCTTCGGCAAGCGCGAGCAGGCCATCCTCGTCGAGATCGCCGCTGCCGGCCAGCGCCTCGAGGGCGGCGCGGGCCAGACCGAGCTGGCCCATCCGGAGATGGAGGCACGCGAGGCGCAGGTCGACGGCCGGATCCGTGGCCGCCGGACGGAGGGCGGCGGTCGGGCTCACGTCAGGCGACGAGTCGCAGGTGACGCTCGAGACCGCGCAG
>JACDAV010000293.1 GCA_013695255.1 Chloroflexota bacterium | reverse complement strand
GGCTCAACCGCCTCGGCCGCGGCGGCGCCACCCGCCGGGGCGGCGCCGAACGCCGGGTCGGCGGTTGTGCCCTGTCCGGCGGCCCGCTGTCGCGAGCCTGCAGCCCGCATCCACGGCGCCAGGTCGTCGTCGGGCTCGGCAGGGTCGTACGGCGCCGGCTCTGCATGCGTGACGACGCCGATCGGGTCCACGGCGGCGCCGTGGACCATGCCCTCCGCCGTCCGGGCCGATTCACCGGGCAGGAGCGGACCGCGCTTGACCACGGAGGCCACCCCCGCCGCCGAAATCAGCAGCGCAACCACGAGGATGACCGTCCCGGTGCCGACCAGGTCCGAGATCGGCCCGACGAGGATGATCGGCAGGAAGCTGGACACGGACACGAGCATGTTGAGCACCCCGAAGACGCGCCCGCGGACGTCCTCGGGAAGGTCCTCCTGCAGCTGTGTCTGGGCGGGCACCGCCACGACGCCGTACGAGATCCCGGCCATGAATGCGATGGCCACGACGACCGCCAGGAGGGAGGTGACGGCGGACAGGTCCGCCCCGAGGGGCGCCTGCGCCTGCGCGCGCCGGAGGAACTGGCTGATCGGGCCGGCGATCGAGAGCATGGCCAGGAGGACGCCGAGCGAGATCAGCCCGGTCTCGATGACCCGCCTGCGGGGCAGGTACTTGCCGTACGAGTTCAGGAGCAGGATCCCCATCACGATCCCGATGCCGAGCGGCAGCACGACCACCACGAAGTCCTTGGTCTCGAGACCCAGGGTGGACTGGGCGAAGTCCGGACCGAGCACGCCCAGCACGCCGACGACGGAGGCCGCGACGCCGAGGTAGATGAGCGACCACGTGATGTCGCGATGCTGGCGGATGAACGACAGGCCGTCGCGCAGCTGGGCGATCGTCGAGCTGACCGCTCGCTCAGCGTCCGCGACGGCCGAGCCCGTGTGAGCCGGCATCTGCCTGGCCTCCGGCCGGGGCAGCGTCCAGCAGAACGCGGCAGCCACGAAGTACAGCCCGGCCACGAGCAGGATCAGCGCCGGCGGTCCGGCGAGGGTCACCACGAGCGGTCCGAGCAGGGCGAACCCGAGCGCGAACGCCGCGTTCAGGGTCAGCGTGAAGATGCCGTTGGCGGCGATCAGCTGCCGTCGCGGGACGAGGAACGGGATCATCGCCGCCTCGGCCGGGGCGAAGAAGACCGTGACCGTCGACACGAAGACGTTCAGGAGCAGGATGAGCAGCAGGTGGTCGCCGGCGAAGTACAGGCCGAGGAAGGCCGTGGCACGGAGCAGGTTGGTCGCGATCAGGATGAGTCGGCGATCGAGCCGATCGACGTAGACGCCGGCAACGGCGGAAAACAGCACCGCCGGGACGAGGAAGGTGAGGATCAGCAGGCTGACGGCGGAGTTCGAGCGAGTCGACTCGAAGACGACGAGCGTCAGGCCGTACAGGACCATGTTGCCGCCGATCTGGGTGGCGGCCTGGGCCAGCCAGAGCAGCAGGAACGGACGGTTGGAGAGGACCGCCCCCATGCCCGCGCCGGGGCTCGGCGCGTCCGGTTCCGGCGCGGCTGCCACGGGCTGCGGGGCGGCCGTCACGGGTTCGGGTCCCGGCTGGGCGCGACCGCGGCGGTCATCGCCGGATCGCCCCGTCCCACGAACTCGAGAAGTCGGCGCTCGAGCAACGGGCGCTCCAGCAGCACGTGGCGCCCACAGGTCTCGCACCGCAGCCCGATGTCCGCGCCGACCCGGTCGACCAGCCACCGGTCACCGCCGCACGGGTGCCGGCGTCGGAGCTGGACGACGTCGCCGAGGAACAGCTCGAGAACGGGTCTGGCGGGCATGATGTCGTCGCCGAGCGTATCAGAGGCTCGGCTTGCCATAGCGGGGCAGCAGGTTGCGCTCGCTGGCCGGCACGACCATCCGCTCGACGGGGGTGACGGTCACGGTGGCCAGCTCCTCGGCCGCACCCAGCTGGGCCACGATGCCGCCGATCCGGGTCAGCGAGCCGGTCAGCGCTTCCGGGCTGCCGATGGCGCGAATCTCGAACGGATCGCTCAGCGGCGTGCTCTCGAGTGAGAGCCCGCCGGGAGCGCCGGCGACCACGGATCCCGGCACGATCCGCACGCCCTCGATGGCCATGGCCTCGGCGCCCGCGTTGCGCAGCTCGTTGATCAGCTCGGCGACCGCGGGGGCGCCGATCGGGCCGGCCACGGTCACCGAAACGCCGGGACCGGCGACGGGCTCCTGCCCGGCAAAGGCACGCACGTCGAGCAGGTCGTCGCGCAGCTGGTCGAGCGATGTCTCGCCGCGCGAGCGGTCCGCCCGAAGGTCCCCCAGCTCGCGATCGAGCGTCGCGATCTCCGTCCGGAGCTGATCGTTGCGCGTGTTGAGGTTGGCGACGAGGATGGTCAGGTCCTGCGACGAGACTCCGGCCAGCGCCGGCGCGGTCTGCTGGGACTGCAGCTGCGCAACGACGAGGAGCCCGAGCACGAACGCCACGACGGTGAGCGCGATCTGGCTCCGGAGGGCATGCATCGGTCAGGGCGTCCCGGCTGACGGCTCGACGCGGGCATAGTCGAGCCCGAGCGTGCCGGCGAATGCGGGCATCTCGACCTGCTCGAACTCGCCGAAGGCGGCACCGATCCCCGCCAGCTGGACCCGGGCGACGATCCAGTCGGTGTAGCCCTGCGAGGCGGACAGCCGCTCGTACAGGTCCGCCGGACCGATGGCCGACAGCTGGTAGGGCGGTGCCAGGTACGCCTGGTTGACCAGCACGGAGCCGCCGATGTCGACGATGGCGCTGGTCGCCGTCAGGCGCTCACCGTTCACGGCGATGGCCTCCGCGCCGGCCAGCCAGAGCTCCTCCACGAGCGTCCGGATGTCCCTTGCCGTCACCCGCAGATCGGCCTCGATCCCGTCCGGCGGCGGCGTGGCGGACGAGTCCTCGAGCTGGAGGACCAGGCCCGGCCCCACGAGTGCGACCAGACCGGCCGCCAGGCGTGCCTCCGCCAGGTCGTCGTTCAGCTGGCGGACGAGAGCGGCCGATCCGCGGCTGGCCTGCGAGGTCTGCTGGATCTCCTCGCGGAGCGCGAGGATGCGCTCCTTCAGTCCCTCCTGCTGGCGCTGCAGCTCGAGCACCGTCTCGACCAGCGGCGGCCGCTCCTGGGTCGTGTACCGGATGCGTGGCCCCTCCGTCGAGAGCTGGGCGGCAATGAGGAAGCCGAGGGCCAGCAACGCGACGCCGAGCGTGATCTGCCAGCTCGGGATCGCGCGCAGTCGCGTCCCGATCGCGGTCACGGCTGGTCGGGCGGCGGCACCTGGTCCGGGTGGCGCGTGGGACGCGCCCGCTCGACCGCGCGTCGCCGTCGGCTAAGCAGGACGAAGGCCACGACGCCGAGCCCGAGCAGCAGCCCGAGACCGATGACCGCGAAGCCGTCCGGCCCCCCTTCGGCCGGGACCCCCGGGCTGGGTGCGCCGGGCGCGGGGGACGCGCCCGGCGCCCTCGTGGAGGCGGGGGGC
>JACDAV010000270.1 GCA_013695255.1 Chloroflexota bacterium | reverse complement strand
GACCCTGCTCTGAGCTGCCGGTTCGTCCGGACCGACCGTTTTCCAATGGCATCGAACAGGATCCGGGCCTGGCGCGTCACCGGTCGAGCGGCCGACGCTGTTCGAGGGTCGCGCAGCATCGAGGCGTTGCCCGATCGCTCCCGGGAGCCTGCGCGCAGCCCCGGACAGCGGCCCTGCGCCGCGGGTCGGGCCGATCCGAAGCCTCGGCGGGCGAGCTCCCAACCCAGGCTGTTCAACGTCATCGAAACCCTGTCGGTTGCCAGGCTCAGGGGCGGACACGGGCCTCGCGGCCGCGGCTCGGGCGCCGTTCGACAGTCCCGCCGAGTCCACACCGGCCTTGTTCCGCCGGGGCGCACCCGCGGACCCAACAGGTCCCCGGGCCCTGGGCGCGGAGGCCGCCAGGCCCGGCTATCGCGCCTCCAGCCGGGGTCCGGAGCCTGGATAATGCCCACTGGAAAGCTGTCGTAGCGAGCGGAAAAGCTGTCGTTCCCGGGTCACGGCTGATACACTCCGGGGCCTCACGGCGACGACCGGGAAGAGTAACGCTGGGGACGGGCCTCGGAGCGAGCGCGGGACGGTGCGAGCCGCGCAGGAACCGCCGCGTGAAGGTCGCCTGCGAGTCGTGCGGGTGGCGCCCGATAGCGCGCCGCGAGGGTGCCGGAACGCAGCGGCCGCGATGAGCGACCCGCCCCGGCGCCGAACCAGCAGGTGGTACCACGACCCCGTTCGTCCGCTGGACGAGCGGGTCGTTCTGTTTCTCCCCCGTGGATCCACGGGGATCGGAGGCGGCGATGACCGACACGACGACACCGCGCGCTCTCCCGAAGGCCTATCGACCGGCCGATTTTGAGGCGGCGATCTACGACCGCTGGCTCGCGGCCGACGTCTTCGCGCCGGACGGCCAGGGCTCGACCGCGGATCCCGACGCGCAGCCGTTCACGATCATCCAGCCGCCGCCGAACATCACCGGCTCGCTCCACCTCGGGCATGCCCAGCGGACCGCGACGGAGGACCTGATGATCCGCCACGCGCGGATGCTCGGCCGCCCGGCCCTCTTCCTGCCGGGGCTCGATCATGCGTCGATCGCGGCCCAGTACGTCCTTGACGGGATCCTTGCCCGGGACGGCGAGAGCCGGCAGTCGCTCGGCCGCGAGCGCTACCTCGAGCGGATGTGGCGGTTCATCAACGAGACCCGCCAGGTGATGCTCGGGCAGCAGCGGCGGGTCGGAGGATCGTTCGACTGGTCGCGGCTGCGTTTCACGATGGACGACGTGTCCGGCCGCGCCGTTCGCGAGGCGTTCACCCGGCTCCATCACGACGGGCTGGCCTATCGCACCGAGGCGCTCGTCAACTGGTGCCCGGGCTGCCGGACCAGCGTGAGCGACCTGGAGGTCCTGCCGACGCCGGAGACGGGCAGCCTGTGGACGCTGCGCTACCACCTCGTGGACGCCGCGACGGGCGACCCGGAGCCGGACGGCTGGATCGCGGTGGCCACCACCCGCCCGGAGACGATCCTCGGCGACACCGCCGTGGCCGTCCATCCCGACGACGACCGCTACCGGGAGCTCGTCGGCCGGACCGTGCGCATCCCCTTCGTCGAGCGGGACGTGCCGGTCATCGCGGACGTGGTGGTCCAGCCGCAGTTCGGCACCGGCGCGGTGAAGGTCACGCCGGCCCACGACCACGACGACAACGCGACCGGACGGCGCCATGGCCTGCCGATGCCGACCGTGCTGGACGATGCCGCCCGGATGACGGGAACCGGGACGCCCTGGGACGGGCTCGACCGGTTCGAGGCGCGGCGCGAGATCGTCGAGGCGCTGGACGCCAACGGCGACCTCGAGGCGACCCGGGAACACGAGATGGTCATCGGCCGCTGCCAGCGCTCGGGTGACGTCATCGAGCCGCGGCTCAAGACGCAGTGGTTCATCCGGACCGCACCGCTGGCCGAGGCCGCGCTCCGGGCCACCCGCGAGGGCCGCACCCGGCTCCTCCCCGAGCGCTTCGAGAAGGTCTGGGAGCACTGGCTGACGAACATCCGCGACTGGAATGTCTCCAGGCAGCTCTGGTGGGGCCACCGGATCCCGGCCTGGTATTGCCCGGATGGCCACGCCACCGTGTCCGCGGACGAGTCAGGCCCGCCGGCGTGTGTTCAGTGCGGCCGTCCGGCGTCCGAGCTCGAGCAGGACACCGACATCTTCGACACCTGGTTCAGCTCCGGCCTGTGGCCGTTCTCGACGCTCGGCTGGCCGGACGAGGAGTCGTCCGACCTCCGCCGCTACTACCCGACCCAGGTCATGGAGACCGGTCACGACATCCTGTTCTTCTGGGTCGCCAGGATGATGATGCTCGGCCTCCACCTGACCGAGTGCGAGCCGTTCCAGACGATCTACCTGTCCGGGATGATCCGCGACGCAGAGGGCCAGCGGATGTCGAAGACGAAGGGCAATGTCGTCGACCCGCTGGAGCTCATGGAGGAGGCCGGGGCAGACGCGCTGCGCTTCTCGCTCATCCACGGCGCCACACCCGGGCTGGACCAGCGGTTCGGCGGCCAGAAGCTCGACAACGCCCGGAACTTCGCCAACAAGCTCTGGAACGCGACCCGCTTCGTCCTTGGCGCGCGGCCCTCGTC
>JACDAV010000261.1 GCA_013695255.1 Chloroflexota bacterium | reverse complement strand
GGCTGGAGACCGCCCTGGCCAACCGCGAAGCGGGGACCGAGCTGCCGTTCGTGACCGTCGAGCGCGCCACCGGCCGGCCAATCGGCAGCAGCCGCTACCTCAACATCGCGCTCGAGCACCGGCGCCTCGAGATCGGCTGGACCTGGGTCGCCCGCGCCTGGCAGGGCCGCGGGGCGAACCGCGAGGCGAAGCTCCTGATGCTCGAGCATGCGTTCGAGGCCCTGGGCTGCCTCCGCGTGGAGTTCAAGACCGACGCCCTCAACGAGCGGTCACGGGCGGCGCTGCTCGGCATCGGCGCGACGTTCGAGGGCGTCTTCCGCAAGCACATGCTCATGCCCGACGGCCGGAACCGCGACAGCGCCTGGTACTCGATCACGGACGACGACTGGCCGGACGTCCGGGCCCGGCTGCGAGCGTCGCTGGGCTGAGCCGGGCGGCGGTCGGCCGCCAGCCGCGGCCCGCGGCGCCCATCGTCCCGACCCCGCGCCCACGCGAATGCCGGCCGACCCGACTGGACGGGTTGCAACCGCGTGCCGTTGCGGTCGGTGGAATCGGCGCACAAGGGCACCGGCGAGCGGAGGCAGCCCGCCGCGCGAGCGGGCCCCAAGACCGTGGCCATCGACTCCCCCGCCTCCCGCTCCCACCACGCTGCCCCATCTGCGATCATCGGCGCGGCAAGCGTCCCGGTACGACACGGGCCGACTCGCCACCGAGGAGGGAGCTCGTGACGGACCTGATCGTCAAGGTACTGATCAACGCGGCCGCGCTGTGGGTGGCCGTGCAGGTCCTGCCGGACGACCTGCTCGCGTTCAACTTCGGCGGCGACTGGTGGAAGCTCCTGGCCGTGGCGCTCATCTTCGCCCTCGTCAACAGCTACCTGCGCCCGATCGTGAAGACGCTCGCCTTCCCGATCAGCCTCATGACGCTCGGCCTGGTCGCGTTCGTGATCAACGCGGCGATGCTGCTCCTGACCGCGTTCCTGTCCGGGCAGCTGGACCTCGGCTTCCGGGTGGGCGACTTCCCGCCGGACGTCACGATCGACACCCTCGTCGGCGCGGTCGTCGGCGCGCTCGTCATCAGCCTCGTCTCCACCGTCGTCAGCGTGGCGCTCGCGCCGCGGCGCCTGCTCTAGGACGTCCGACGACCGATCCCGCGGCGGCCCCGCCAGCCGAGACCGACCGCCTCCCGCAGGTCGCCCGATCGCTCCGGCTGGCCGCCGGCCGGTTCGGGACGCCGCTCTACCTGACCGATGTCGTGACCCTCGAGCAGGCCGCGGCCGGCCTTGCCGCCGCGTTCCCGGACCCGTGGATCCGCCAGTACAGCGTGAAGGCCAATGACGTGGCCGCGGTCGTCGGCAGGCTCGGTGGGCTGGGCTGGGGAGCGAACGTCGTGTCGCGCGGGGAATGGGCGGTGGCGACGAGGGCTGGCATCCCGAACGACCGGATCAGCCTCGAGGGCGTCGGCAAGACGGACGGGGATCTGCGCGCGGCGACCCGGGCGGCCACCGATGGCCGCCCCCTCCGGTGGGTCGCGCTCGAGTCCGTGGACGAGGCGATCGCGCTGGCGGAACTCGCGCACCAGCCGGTGGACGTCCTCTTCCGGCTCAACCCGGACGTCGCGCCCGAGACGCACCGGGGCCTGTCGGTCGGGCTCCGCGCCTCCAAGTTCGGGATGACCGAGGCGGAGATCGGCGAGGCGCTCGAGGCCGTCGGCGGCGGCCGAGGGCCCATCCGGCCGCGGGGCATCCACCTCCACGTCGGCTCGCAGCTCGGGGCCGTCGACGCGTGGCGCGACGGCGTGCGCAAGGCGGTTGCGCTTGCCGCGTTGCTCCGCGGCAGGCTGCCGTCCTTCGACACGCTCGACGTCGGCGGCGGTTTCCCTGTTGGCGCACTCGGGCAGCCCAGCCCATCTCCCGAGCGGTTCGCACGCGAGGTGCCCGCGCTGCTCGAGGCGCTGCCCGACGATCGGCGACCCAGCCGCCTCGCAGTCGAGCCGGGCCGCGCGCTGGTCGCCCGGGCCGGCTGGCTGGTGGCGCGGGTGCTGCACGTCCGCGAGCGCTCTGGCCGCCAGGTCGTGATCGACGCCGGCATGACCGAGCTGATCCGGCCGGCGCTCTACGGTGCGCTGCACCCGATCGTCGCCCTCACCTCGCTCGGGCAGCCGCTGGACGGCGCATCGCCCCGCGCCGACGTCACGCCGGCCCGCGCCGAGGGGCCGATCTGCGAATCGACCGACGAGCTCGGCGAGCACGAGCTGCCGCCGCTCCGACGGGGCGACCTCGTGGCGATCCGGGACGCCGGGGCGTACGCGGCCTCGCAGGCGTCGACCTACAACGGCCGTCCGCGTCCGGCCCAGGTGCTGCTCGAGG
>JACDAV010000223.1 GCA_013695255.1 Chloroflexota bacterium | reverse complement strand
CGCCTCGGGAACGCCGTCGTGGCGGCGGTGCTCGCCGCGCGGACCGGGCGGCACCCGGGCGACCTTCCGCCGCACAAGGCGATCCACGCCGGCGCGCTGCGGGCCCTCGACCTCGACGAGGAGCACTACGCCTGGACCGTCCGGTTCGTCGCCCGCCATCACGGCGCTCGTCGAAGGTTCGGCCGGCCTCGACCGGCGCAAAAAGCTTCTTGAGGTCAACCTCGCGCAGGACCGCGACCGGCTGTTCGACCAGCCGCGGCGGCTTCATCCGCGCCATCGGGCTTGCCTGGATCTCGCCCTCGTCCGCCAGCCACGCAAAGAACGCCTTCAGACCGCGGTAGCGGTTGTGCGCAGTCGACGGCTTGAAGGGCTGACCGTTTACGTGTCGGCGGGTCAGAAGGTCCTCGATGACGCCTCGACGTGCTCACGCTTCACGTGCGCGACTTCGACTGGCATCCCGTTTGCGGCGAGGTACTCGACCAGCTGTCGAACGGCCTCGCCGTAGGTCTGGACAGTCCGCGGGCTAACGTTCGACGCTCGCAGGTGACGCGCGTAGCTCCGTAGGTTGTCGGCGATGTCGCCGTCGGGGATAATCGCCCGTGGGCTGGCCAGCATCGCTCGTGTCTCCGCTTCAGGAACCAACGCCCGAAGCACACGTTGTACGAGCGCAGCAGGTCCAGCACAGTCGGTCAGATGCGGGAGCAGACGCTGTATCTGATCGGAAAACCGAGCGGGAGTAACTCAGCTGGCAGAGTGTCTGCTTCCCAAGCAGAATGTCGCGGGTTCGAATCCCGTCTCCCGCTCCAACCCCGCCCTATGAGCTCGGAGAGACGGCCCACGATGCGCATGACCGATCTACGGGCCGGCTGGGTCGTGCTGGGCAATGATGGCCGCCGCCTCGGCTCGATCCGCGAGGTCAGCCAGAACTACGTCCTCGTGTCGACCGGTCCCTTCTCCGGGGACCTTCATGTCCCGGCCTCTGCCATCGCCAACATCGAGCACGAGCTCGTCCACCTCAACATCGCCACCCGTGACGCAGAGTCGATGGGCTGGGAACAGCCACCCAGGGGCGAGGACGTGCTCGAGAGCAACGAGCCGGACCTGCACAGGCACGTCTGACGCCGTAGGGAAGCGGATCGACGGATGGCACGGATCAAGCTGGCCTACATCGGCGGCGGCTCCACGCGGGCGCCGGGGACAATGGCCGCGCTGATCGCCAACCATGGCCCGGCGTTCGCCGGCAGCGAGGTGGCGCTCGTCGACCTCGACCCGGGGCGGCTGGACATCGTCCGCCGGCTCGCATCGCGGATGGCGGAGGTGCGCGGGCTCGACATCCGCTTCACGGCGACCACCGACCGTTGCGCCGGTCTGGCGGACGCCGACGCGGTGCTGACCTCGTACCGACCCGGCGGCTTCGAGGCCCGCACCATCGACGAGCGCATCCCGCTCCGCCACGCCATCATCGGCCAGGAGACGCAGGGCCCGGGCGGCTTTTTCATGGCCCTCCGCTCGATCCACGTCCTGAAGGGCATCCTCGACGACATCGCCGCCGTCGCGCCCCGCGCGCGCGTCTTCAACTACACGAACCCGGTGAACATCCTGGCCGACGCGGTCCAGCGCCACAGCGAGATCCCGTTCTGGGCCTTCTGCGAGGGCGCCTACGACTTCCCGCGGGAGCTCGCGCGGGCGGCCGGTCTCGAGCCCGAGCGGCTGACGGCGACGATGGTCGGGCTGAACCATGCGACCTGGTCCGTCGAGCAGGCCTACGACGGCGCCGACGTGCTGCCGATCCTGCGCGACCGGCTGGCAGCGATGCGGGCGGATGAGGCGGCGCGCCCCGCCGACGTGCGACTCGTCGACCTGGCCGTGCGCGTGGGAGCGGTGCCCGCCTCCTACCTCTGCTACTTCTACTTCCACGACGAGATCCTCGCCGAGCTGCAGGCTCGGCCCACCACGCGCGCCGAGGACATCGTCGGCTGGACGGCCGACTACTGGCGCCATTACGCCGAGCAGGCCGACGCTCCCGAGCCGGCCCTCGATCCCGCCCGATCGCGCGGCGGCATCTTCGAGCTCGAGCTGGCGTTGCACGCCATGGACTCCCACTTCAACGACCTGGGCGACGTGATGCCGGTCAACACCCGCAACGACGGCGCGCTGCCGGGCTTCCCGGACGACCTCGCGGTCGAGGTCTGGTGCCGGGTCGACCGTGCGGGCGTCCAACCCGTGCCGTCGAAGCCGTTGCCGGCCCCCGGCGTCGGCCTCATCAAGCACCTCGCCGAGTACCAGCGGCTCGCGGCAGACGCGGCCTGGCATGGCAGCCGCGGGGACGCGATCGTGGCCCTGACGAGCCACCCGTGGATCGGGCAGTTCGGCCTCGCCGAGCGGCTGTACGACGAGATGGCGGCCGAGCATCGGGCGCATCTCCCGGCCAGGCTGCTGGCCTAGGCGCCCGGTGCTGCTGCTGGGCGTCGACGGTGGCGCAACGAAGACCGTGGCCGTCGTGGCCGACGAATCCGGGCGGGTCCTCGGCTCCGGGCGGGCAGGCGGCTCCGACCTCCACGGACCCGACGAGGAGCTCGCGCTCGACGAGCTGGCCCGGGCGATCGGGCTGGCGGTCGCGGCGGCCGGGCGCGAGCCGCGCGACATCGGGGCCGCCGTCCTCGCCTGCTGCGGCGCCGACTGGCCGGAGGACTTCGACGACATCCGCAGCGGCGTCATGCGCCGGGTGGCCCTCGGCACGGAGCCGGAGGTCGTCAACGACGGCTTCGGGACGTTGCGCGCCGGAACGCCGGACGGGGTGGGCCTGGCGGTCGCCCTCGGCACCGGTCTGAGCGTCTGCGCGGCCGGGCCGACCGGGCGCTGGCACTCCTCGTACTGGGCGGACGACGCCGGCGCGGTGTCGCTGGCCCGGGCGTCCGTGCGAGCCGCCGTGCGCGCGGAGCTGGGTCTTGGCTCCCCCACCGTCCTTGCCGCGGCCGTGCCCGCGGCGCTCGGCCTCTCGACCGCCGCCCTGGCGCTGCATGCGCTCACGCGTCGCCGGGGTCTGCCGCCGGCCGCCCACGGCCGGATCGCGGAGGCGGCGCTGCGCGCGGCTTCCGACGGCGACGAGGTCGCGGTGGAACTCGTCGAGGACGTGGTCCGCGTCTGCGCCGAGAGCGCGCAGCTCGCGGTGCGCGAAGCCGGGCTTGCTCCCGGGAGCGTGCCGCTGGTGCTGGCGGGCGGCCTCTTCCGTGGCGACCCCGGGATCCTGCGCGGCCGACTGGCGGCCCGGATCCCGGCCACGGAGATCGTCCACCCGGCCCTCGAGCCGGTGGGTGGCGCGCTGCTCCTGGCCTTCGACGCGGCCGGGATCGTGCCCGTTCGCGAGCGGCTCCGCGCCACCTTCCCGGACGGCGCCTGGTTCGACACCCGTGACGACGGCAGCGCGCCGCCGTCGTCGGGCGTGCCTGGCTAGCGGCGGTCGTCCATCGCGTCCATCAGCGCGCGACCCGGCGGCAGGCCAGCCAGAACTGCCCGCTCAGAATGGAGCCGACCGCGGGGAGGTCGTCCATGTCCGCGCCGTCGACCACGACGTCATAGGCGTTGGCATAGGAATCGACGACGAGATGGACGAACGCCCCGCCGACGGTCTGGTTGACGAGTCGCTCCGCGGATCGAACCGTGCCGCTGATCAGCGCGCGCGGAGCGACGACCCACGGATCCGTCGCGGACCCGGCGCCGGGCGCGAACAGGCCGCTCGGGATGAGCGACTGGACCGCCATCGGCGTGCCGGACGCGCGGTAGGCCGCCTCGTCGGGAAAAACGTCGCAGGTCTCCGCGATTGCCGTCACGTGCAGCCGGACGCGTTCGCCCGGCCGGTAGCTGTCCCGCGAGATCGCGAGGTCCTCAACCTGGAGCGCCAGCGGGTGGGCCTCCTCACTGCTCGCGTCGAGAACCTCGACCAGCAGCGGCGTCTCGTACGGACAGTCGTTCGGCGCGAAGGATCCCACGACGGCGTCGACCTCGGTCGCGCCGGCGAAGGACGGCGTGACGCATTCGATCGACCCACGCGCGTCCAGCGTGAAGGACATCCGAGCCCCGCTCGGATCCGTGGTCGCGATGACGGATGCGCCGCCGCCGTCGCCCAGGCTCGTCGCCCGTGCGGCCAGCGCCATCAGCGCCCTGAGCTGGTGGCCCCGATCACCGGCCGGGATCCCGATCGCACCGACGTGGCCGCTGCCCACGGCGGGCTACGGGAAGGTTCGCGGATGCGGCGGGCGGACCTGATCGGGCATCGTTGCCTCCGTCATCGATCCGCCGCGCCATGCGGCGTCGACGCCCATTCTAGGTAGGATCTGGTCCTTGCGGCGGTCGCGTGGCGACCTGGAGAGGAGCACGTGCCAGCAGCCCACGTCGTCACCGTCACGGGCCCGATCCCCGCCACGCGGCTCGGTGTCGTGGATGCGCACGAGCATCTCTTCCTCCGCTCCCCGGCGATGCCCGGCCAGGAGATGGAGGATCTCGACCGTGCCGTCGAGGAGGTTCGTGAGGGCGCCGCCTCCGGCCTCGGCGCGATCGTCGAGATGACCCCGATCGGGCTCGGGCGACGGCCCGAGCTGCTGCGTGCCCTCTCCGAGGCGACGGGCGTGGCGGTCATCGCCGCCAGCGGCTACCACCGGGACGCGCACTACCCGGCCGGCCACTGGGTCCACGGGGCGAGCGTCGAGACGCTGGCGGCGCGCGTGGTCACGGACCTCGAGCGCGGCATGCACCCTGCCGACTGGCTGGATCCGTCGATGGCCCTGGACACAGCTCGGGCCGGGGCGATCAAGGCGGGGGCCTCGTACCACCGCCTGAGTGACTCCGAGCGCCGGCGGCTGGAGGCGGCCGCCATCGCGAGCCGGCAGACGGGAGCGGCCGTCCTCGTGCACACGGAGGTGGGCACCCTGGGGCACGAGCTCGTTGACCTGCTCGAGGCGTGGGGCGTCGCCCCGGGCCGGATCCTGCTCGCCCATCTGGACCGCAACCCCGATCCTGAGCTGCACGCGGAGATCGCGGCCCGCGGCGTGACGCTCGAGTACGACACGATCGGCCGGACCAAGTACCACCCGGACAGCGTGATCCTCGATCTGATCGAGGCGGTCGTCGCGGCCGGGCACCTCGATCGGCTCGTGCTCGGGCTCGATCTCGGTCGGCGCGACTACGTCCGGGCGCACGGTGGCGGTCCCGGGCTGCGCTACCTGATGGCGACATTCGTTCCCCGGCTGCGGCGCCGGATCGGCCACGACGCGGTCGACCGGATCCTGGTGACGAACCCGGCGCGCGCGTTCGCCATCGCGCCTCCCGCGGATGCCGCCGCGTGATGGCCGCTGGCGTCGTCGGCCGCTACGACGTCGTGGTCGTCGGCTCGGGCTCGGCCGGCTCGGCGGCCGCGATCTCGGCGGCTCGGACCGGCGCCCGGACGCTGCTCCTCGACCGCCTGGGCTTCATGGGCGGCACGTCGACCGCCGTCCTCGACACGTTCTATGCCTTCTACACCCCCGGCGACAGCCCGCGGCGCGTGGTCGGCGGGATCGGCTGGGAGGTGGTCGAAGCTCTCACCGACCAGGGGATCGCGTTCGAGCGCCCCAACACGTACGGCGCCGGGACCGGCGTGACGTACGACCAGGAGGCGCTCAAGCTCCTCTGGGAGCGGCTCGCCGAGGACGCCGGCGTCGACCTGCTGCTCCACACCTGGGCGACCGGCGTGCGGGTGGTGGAGGGCCGGACGGACGCCATCCGGGTCTGGAACAAGGGCGGCGAGCGATGGATCGAGTCGGCGGCGGTCGTCGACGCCTCGGGCGACGCGGACGTGTGCGCGATGGCCGGCGTCCGCTACGACGACGCCCGATCGACGGGCCAGGTCCAGTCGCTCTCGACGCTCTTCCGGCTGGCCAACGTGGACGTGGCGCGCGCGACGGCCGTGCCGAAGGCGGACCTGTGGGCGCGGATGGGCGAGGCCGCCGCCACGGGCGAGTACCGGCTGCCGCGGGTCGAGGGCTCGTGGCATCGCACGCCGCACCCGGGCATCGTGATGATCCACATGACCAGGATCCCGAACGTCGACGCGACCGATCCGGTCGAGCTCACGCGCGCGGAGCTCGAGGGCCGCCGCCAGGTCCGCGAGTACCACCGCTTCCTGCGCGATCGGGTGCCGGGGTTCGAGGCGTCCGTGCTGGTCGGGACCTCGCCCGCGATCGGCGTCCGCGAGAGCCGGCGCGTCCATGGCGACCATCGGCTGACGCGCGAGGACGTACTCCAGGGCCGACGCTTCGACGACGAGATCGCGCTGTGCGGCGCGCCGATCGAGGACCACCACGCCGGCGGCGACACGGAGTGGCGATACGTCGGCGAGGGCGGCGTGTACGGCATCCCCTACCGCTCGCTGCTGCCGGCAGGGGTCGAGGGGCTGCTGGTCGCCGGCCGCTGCTTCTCGGCGACGCACGATGCGCACGCCTCGGCGCGCTCGATGGCCACTTGCATGGCGATGGGCCAGGCGGCGGGAACGGCGGCGGCGCTCGCCGTCGCAGGCGGCACCGTGCCGCGGTCGGTGGACGCGGCCGCGCTCCGTGAGCGGCTGCTCAGGGATGGGG
>JACDAV010000183.1 GCA_013695255.1 Chloroflexota bacterium | reverse complement strand
ACGCGGCCTCGCGCGCGTGGCGCACGGCCGTGGCGGCCGCCGTGAGCCGCGACTCCGACGATTTGGAGGGTTCGGAGTCGCTCGTGGCAGAGCGAGCCGCAGCCAGATCCGCTTCCGCCTCGCGCAGCTCGTCCGCGATCCGCGACTCCGCGTCACCGGCCGCGGTCGCGAGCCGATCCACGGCGTCCAGCAGCGCCGTCGCGCCCGTCAGGCCCTGCTCGGCGGTGCGCGCCTCGCGACCGGCCGCGCGGCGATTGCCTGCGGCGAGGGCTGAGCGTCCGCGTTCGGTGGCATGGAGCGCGCCATCCAGGCCCTTGCGAGCTTCCTCGAGGTTGCCGACGACGGGCTGGCGGGTCGACGACGCGAAGCGTGCGAGCGCGTCGAACGCGGTCCGGGCGGCCGGCAGTCGCGCCTCGACGGCGGCGATCCGGCCGGGCAGCCGCTCGAGGATCGTGGGAGCGTCGCGCTCCAGGTCGCGCAGCGCCTGGATCCGGGCAGTCTCGCGATCGAGCGCAGCCCCGGCGGTCCGGCAGTGGGCCACGACCTCGTTGAGCATCGCCTCGCGCTGGTCCGGCGTCTCCGGCTCGGCGTCGTCGAGTCGCTGCCGGATGGCAAAGGCGCCGCGCAACGCCTCCCGGGCCTCATCGACGGCGGTCCGCAACGGGCCGACCTCCGCCTCTCCGTACTCCGCCTCGACGAACCCGATCTCCTGCCGGGCGTCGCGGACGCGCTCGTCCGTGGCGATCAGCAGCGCGTTGGCATCGCGCGCCAGGCGACCGGTGCGCCGGTCGCGCTCCTCGGCTTCGCGCTTGACGCGTCGCCGTCCCATGAGCCACCAGGCGACCAGACCCACCCCGCCGACGATCAGCACGAGCGGGAGGAGCACGGACCCGCCGCCATCGGGCTCGTTGCCGGGTCCCTCGAAGCCGCCGCCGGCGGGCGGGGTGGCGGCCGGGTCCGCGGTCCGGACCGGGGGAAGCGTGGCATCGGTGGTCGCGGCCGCCTCGCCGAGGCCCTCGGCGGTGGCGACGACCGCAGCGCCGAAGTTGCCGTCGGCCAGCCGCGGCTCGAGGGCCGTTTCGATGACCTCGTCGATCTCGGCGTCGGTGATCTCCTCGAGTCCGTCGGCCACCCAGATCGTGTCGGTGCGGTCCTCGATCGCCACGAGCAGCAGCGCGTCGTTGACGCCGAGCGAGTTGCCGGCCGCGACACCGGCCGCGAACTCCTGGGCCGAGAGATCGTCGGTGGTCGGCACGAAGACGACCCACAGCTGGACGCGCTGGCGCTGGAGCAGCTCCTCGATCGCCTGCTCGATCTCCGCCTCGTCCCCGGCGAGGACACCGGTCTCGTCCGTGACCGGGCCGCGGATCTCCGGGATCGTCGCCGCCGCGGTCGGAACGACGAACAGCGCCAGCGCGAGGAGCGCTGCCAGCAAGGGACGAGGCAATCGACGGTGAAGGGGCATCGGGACGTGGATCATCCCAGACCGTGCGGCGGTCCGACGGCGCAGCGCGGTACGGCGCCGTTGCGTCCGCCGATCAGATCGCGCGAAGACCTCGCGGCGGCCACGTCCAGTCGACGTCGATCGCGGCCCCGGCGAGGGCGCGACGGCGACCCTGCTCGGTCGCGCCGATGACCAGGATCCGGTCGACCTTCGTGGCCCTGCCCGCCTCGTCCCCCCACAGCTTGGTCATCTTGCGGTTGGCTGCCACGTCGTCCAGCGCCACGCCGGCGAGCCGGTAGCCCTCGGGTGCGGCGGCGTTCTCCCAGACGCGCTCGGCAAGGCCCACGCCACCGTGGAGCTGACGACCACGGTCCGTCTCCACGTCGCCGACGACGAGCACGACCACGGCGTCCTCCGTCAGGGCCGGCCGCAAGCCGGCCAGGACCTCGCGCATGAAGACCAGGTACGGCTCCCGGTGGTGCGCGTCGTCGAGCGTCCGGTCGATCGCCCGGGCGTCGAAGCCCAGCAGCCACGTCCGAAGCCAGTTGTAGTAGCCGTACTTGACGACGCGGAGATACGGCGGCGACGTCACGACGAGGCGGGCGCGATCCGGCAGGCCTCGACCTCGAAGCTCCGCCCGCGCGCGCGCCCCGGCATCGCGGGCGTCACCCAGGAGCGCCACGCCGGCGGCGGCCGGCACCGGCTGACGGTGGAGCCGGATGACCTTGGCGGCCAGGCAGTCGAAGACGTCCCGCTCGGGTGACTGGAACTGCGTTCGGGCCGCGAACTCGCGGACGTAGCGCGGGGCCATGCTGAACGTGTTGGGCATGAGCGTCGAGAGATAGGTTGCGCTGCGACCGTGGAGGATTCCGGTGAGCGCAGCGGCAAGGAAGCGGTCCGTGCGATCGGTCAGGTCCAGGGTCGTCCGCACGAACAGCAGCTGCGCGAGCGTGCGCCGGTGGAACGCGAGCGCCACCTCGGCCGGAACCGGCTCGGTGCCCGTATCGGGGCCTTCGCGGCTGCCCGCCACCGGCACGCGAGCTTCGGCCGCCGACTCCTCGCTCGCGACGGCGTCCGCCAGGCGCTGCCATGCAGCGGCATCGGCCTGCCAGGCCAGGCGAAGGCCGGTCAGTCGAGTGACCGCGTCGGCGCGGGTGGCGGGCTCCGCCTTTGCGGCCGTGAGCAGATGAGCGAACGGGTTCAGGTCGTTGCCCACCCCGATCCGACCCTCGGCGGCTGCCTGGAGCGAGGTCGTGCCGCGGCCGGAGAACGGGTCGAGCACGACATCGCCGGGCCGCGAGTAGCGGGCGATGAACGCGTGCGCGAGCGACGCTGGGAAGCTCGCCAAGTAGGAGCACATCGGGTGGAAGGAGTGACCCCACAGACGCTGCTGCGTCTTCCACTCTTGCGGGATCGCGATGGCCGGCAGGTCCGCCGGAAGACCGAGCGACAGCTGGCGCGCATCCGGTCCGCCCGATGCGACGGAAGGGGCGACCGCCGCGGCGGACTGCGGGGAAGGCATCGGCGATGAAGATCCTCCGGCTGGGCCTGACGGGTCGCCGAGCATAGCACGCGCGATTCGGGGTCCCGGAGGCCCTGGTGGGCGCGAAAGCCCTGGTCCCAGCCGCCGGCTGCGACTGCGGGACGAACGGGTCGAGAGAGCCATCCACCCCTGTTGCAACCCGGCCGCGAGAAACGTGACGCCGCCGTTCGTTGTGCCGCAACCGGGGGACACGACACTCCGG
>JACDAV010000150.1 GCA_013695255.1 Chloroflexota bacterium | reverse complement strand
GTTCGCGGTCGGCGCCTGCAGCGCCGGCGCCACGCAGTCCCCCAGCAGTCCCTCGGCCGCCGCTTCGACAAGCGCATCCGCGGGCGCCTCGGCGAGCACGTCCGGCGACGCATCGGCGAGCGCGTCCGCCTCGAGTGAGCCCTCCGCCGAGTCCATGGCGCCCAGCACGGGGCCGATGAGCGGCGAGATCGCGATCTCCGGCTCATCGACGGTCCAGCCCATCAGCCAGGGCATGGCCGAGCTGTTCAACGAGACCAACCCCGACGTCGCCATTCGCGTCGACGGGCCCGGCACGGGCGACGGCTTCCAGCTGTTCTGTGCCGGCGAGACGGACATCAGCGACGCGTCGCGCGCGATCAAGGAGGAGGAAGCCGCAGCCTGCCAGGCGGCCGCCATCGAGTACGTCGAGCTCCAGGTCGCGATCGACGGCCTGTCGGTCATCACCTCGACGGCCAACGAGGCCGTCACGTGTCTGTCCTATGCGGACCTCTATGCGCTTATCGGTCCCGAGGCCGAGGGGGTCGACAACTGGAACGACGCCGAGGCACTGGCCCAGCAGCTCGGTTCCACCACGGACCTGCCGGATGCGGAGCTCCAGGTCTTCGGACCCGGCGAAGAGTCCGGCACGTACGACTACTTCGTGGCCGACGGCCCGATCGCCGAGTTCGCGGAGGACCAGGGCCAGGAGGAAGTGTCCCGAAAGGACTACAACTCCTCGCCAAACGACAACGTGATCGTCGAGGGCGTGGCCGGCTTCGACACCTCGCTCGGCTGGGTCGGCTATGCGTTCGCGCAGGAGAACGCCGACACGGTCAAGCTGCTCGAGGTCTCCGCACCGGACGGCGAATGCGTCGCCCCGACGCCGGAGACGATCGCGAGCAACGACTACCCGCTGTCCCGACCGCTCTTCATCTACGTCGACAAGGCCAAGGCAGAATCGAACCCGGCGCTCGCCGCCTACGTCGAGTTCTACCTCGACGAGGCGAACCTGACCCAGGTCAACGACGAGGTCGGCTACATCAACCTCGAGAGCAGCGCGCTGGACGAGACGCGTTCGGCCTGGGAAGGCCGCTAGCAGCCCGCTCCTCCCTCGACGGGTCCGGCCAGCTCGGAGGCCGGGCCCGTCGCCTTTTCCGAACCAGAAGGGCTAGGATCGAACGATGCAGTCAGGCGCCTCGCTCCGGCGCGACCCCAGCCTCGCGACCGCCCTGGGGGGGACGGCCGCGAGGCACCGGCGCGAACGGGTCATCGGAGCCGTCCTGCTCAGCGCGGCCCTGCTTACCGTCGTCGTGAGCACGTTGATCATCGTGAGCCTGTTCGGCGGCGCGGTCGACTTCATCCGCCAGATCGATCTGGGCACCCTGCTTGCGGACGGCTGGTATCCGCGCCGGGGCGAATTCGGTCTCATGACGCTCGTGGCCGGGTCGCTGCTGGTGACCGGCATCGCGCTCCTCCTGGCCGTGCCGGTCGGCCTCCTGTCCGCGATCTACCTCTCGGAGTACGCCAGCCGCCGCGTTCGGCGGATCGTCAAGCCGATCCTGGAGGTCCTGGCCGGCATCCCGAGCGTCGTGCTCGGCTTCTTCGCCCTCACGTTCATCAGCCCGGTCTTCGTGCAGCGGCTCAACCCGGGCACGGCGGATTTCAACCTCTTGGCGGCCGGCCTCGGGGTCGGGATCCTGACGATCCCGCTGATCGCCTCGGTGTCGGAGGATTCGATGCGTGCGGTTCCCGCCGCGCTCCGCGAGGCCTCATACGGCCTCGGCGCCCGACGCCTGACCACGAGCCTCCGGATCGTCGTGCCGGCGGCGACCTCGGGGATCGTGGCGGCGGTGATCCTCGGAATCTCGCGCGCGATCGGCGAGACGATGGTCGTGGCCGTCGCGGCCGGTGGCTCCGGGGGTGCGAAGTTCACCGTCGATCCGTTCCGACAGGGTCAGACGATCACGGCCGCAATGGCATCGCTTGCGACCGGGACGGACAACGTGGCCGGGGCGACCGCGGCGTTTCAGAGCCTCTTCTTTCTGGGCCTGATGCTGTTCATCATGACCTTCGTTCTGAACCAGCTCGGCGACATCTTCGTCCGGCGCACCCGGCAGCAGTACTGAGGGCCAGGCGATGACGACCGCAACCCGCACGCTGCCCCGCACGATCCACAAGTCCGGCGGGGCGGACTGGCGAGGCGTGCTCTTCCACGGCCTGCTGCTGGTGTCGCTCCTCTTCTCGCTGCTGATCCTGTTCACGCTCATCACGGACGTGCTGATGCGTGGGCTGCCGGTACTCCAGGAGCGCGGCGCAGACTTCCTGACTCGCCCCACGTCGAGCAGCCCGGCACGCTCCGGCGTTGCCCAGGGGATCTTCGGGACGCTGATGATGGCGGTCTTCGTCAGCGTGGTCGCCTTCCCGATCGGGATCATGACCGCGATCTACCTCGAGGAATACGCGCCGGACAACCGGCTGACGCGGTTCATCAACGTCAACATCCGGAACCTCGCTGGCGTCCCGTCGGTCGTCTACGGGTTGCTGGGATTATCGATCTTTGTCCTGGCGCTTGGACCGCTGACCGGCGGGCGGTCGATGATCGCCGGCGGGCTGACCCTCGCCGCCCTCGTCCTCCCGATCGTGATCATCACCTCGGCAGAGGCCATCCGGGCCGTGCCGCGCTCGCTCCGCGAGGCCGGCTACGGTGTCGGCGCCTCGCGCTGGGAGGTGACCCGGCTGCTCGTCCTGCCGAACGCTGCTCCCGGAATCCTGACCGGCACGGTCCTGTCGCTGTCACGGGCGCTCGGCGAGACGGCGCCGCTGCTCCTCGCCGGAGCGGTCCTCGGCGGCTTCTCGATCGGCAGCCGCAGCTTCGTCGAGCAGCTGTTCAGCGACTACACGGTCCTGCCGGTGACGATCTTCGACTGGTCGCGGCGGCCGCAGGCCGAGTTCCGCGAGCTGACCGCGGCCGCGATCATCATCCTGCTCGTGATCACGCTCCTCGCCAACACGATCGCCATCGTCCTGCGCAACCGCTACGAGCGCAGCTGGTGACGCCCACGCCATCCCCCAAGGGAGAGCCGATGCCCTCGACCCTCACCGCGCCGACGGACCGCGACGACGGGTCCGGCAGCCTGCCCACCGCCCCGCCCACATCGGCGACCAGGGGCGTCGCGCTTCGCATCGAGCGCACCGCCGCGGAGCCGCTCCCGGGAGGCGCTGCCGGCACGGATCCCGACGCCGAGCCTGCCGTCGACCTGCGCGGCGTGTCCGTCTACTACGGCTCCTTCCGGGCGGTGAAGGACATCTCCTTCGAGGTCCCGCCGAACGCGATCACGTCGCTGATCGGCCCGTCCGGGAGCGGCAAGTCGACCCTGCTGCGCGCCATCAACCGGATGAACGACCTCATCCCCGGGACCCGCTTCGAGGGTGAGGTCCTGTACCACGGCGAGAACCTGTACGCGGACACGGTGGACCCGGTCGAGGTGCGGCGGCGGATCGGCATGGTCTTCCAGAAGGCGAACCCGTTTCCCAAGTCGATCTACGACAACGTGGCCTTCGGGCCGCGGATCAACGGGTTTCGCGGCAAGCTCGACGAGGTCGTCGAGGGCAGCCTCCGGCGGGCGGCGCTCTGGGACGAGGTCAAGGACAAGCTCCGGCAGTCCGGCCTGGCCCTCTCCGGCGGCCAGCAGCAGCGGCTGTGCATCGCCCGGGCCATCGCCGTCCAGCCGGAGATCATCCTGATGGACGAGCCGGCATCGGCGCTCGATCCGCGTTCCACGCTCCAGATCGAGGAACTGATGTCCGAGCTCAAGAAGAACTACACGATCATCATCGTGACCCACAACATGCAGCAGGCCGCGCGCGCCTCGGACTTCACCGTCTTCCTGAACATGGGTGAGGACCGGGCCGGCTACATCGTGGAGCACGCCAGGACGATCGACATCTTCACCAACCCGAAGAACCAGCTGACCGAGGACTACGTCTCCGGTCGGTTCGGCTGAGCTGGCAGGGGCAGGACCGATGACGGACGACCAGACCACCCCCAAGACGCGCGTCGCGGATGCCTTCGCCGGCGTCCTCGACGATATCGAGCCCGGTCTCGGCCTCAGCGACCCGCGGCCGATCGCAGTCGGCGCCCGCCACCCCCATCGAGAGACTTTCGACCGAGAGCTACAGGAGGTCAAGGACAGCGTCCTGCGGATGGGCAGCCTCGTCGAGGAGGCGATCCGGGCGGCGATCGATTCGCTCGTCCGGCACGATGCCGACGCCGCGACGGCCGTCATCGTCGCCGATGCCGGGATCAACGAGGTCCAGCGCAAGGTGGCGGCGATGATCACGGCCACGATCGCGACGCAGGCGCCGGTCGCGCGCGACCTGCGCTTCCTGCTCACCCTGGACCACGTCGCCTACGAGCTCGAGCGCATGGGCGATCACGCGGCGAGCGTCGCCAAGCAGGCCCGCAAGATGGCCCCCTATCCGCCGCTCAAGGGATACGTCGATCTGCCGCGCATGAGCGAGGCGGTGGCGCAGCTCGTGCACGGTGTCCTGCGCGCGCTGGTCGACATCGACCATGTACGGGCGCGCGAGGTCGCGGCCATGGACGACGAGGTGGACGCCCTCTATCACCGCATCTTCGACGACGTGCTGGAGCTGATGCGGCAGGATCCCGCCAATGTCGATCGCGGCGCTCGAATCCTCTTCGCGGCCTACTACCTGGAGCGGATCGGCGATCGGTCGACGAACATCGCCGAGGACGTCGTGTTCCTCGCCACGGGCGACATCGAGGACCTCAACCCGTGACCGGGTCGCGGGAGCGCCGGTGAGCGCCCGCGCGGAACCCGTCGCCCTTCACCTCCTGCGGCACGCGCACGCCGGCGATCCGGAGGCGTGGACCGGCGATGACGCCGCCCGACCGCTGTCCGACAGGGGCGTCGCCCAGGCTGAGCGGCTCGCGCGTCACCTGTCGGCGGTCGGGTTCACGGCCGACGTCGTGCTCACGTCCCCGAAGATTCGCGCCCGCCAGACGGCGGACATCGTCGCTGCCGCGCTCGGGCTGAAGGTCCGGGAGGACGAGCGGCTGGCCGGCTCGCTCGGCCTCGGGGCGATCAGGAAGATCCTGCGCGAGGCAGGCGATCCGCGGGTGCCCGTCCTCAGCGGGCACGATCCGGACTTCAGCGAGCTCCTCGCGACCCTCACGGGCACGCCCTCGCTGCCGATGAAGAAGGGCGCCATGGCACGGATCGACCTGGTCGGCGGGCTCGAGCAGGGCGGCGG
>JACDAV010000145.1 GCA_013695255.1 Chloroflexota bacterium | reverse complement strand
GGCTGGACCGAGACGCTCGAGTACGAGGCGGACCTCCAGGGGGTGGCCGGTCGGACGGCCGATCACGCTGAGGGCCTTCGGGCGTTCCTGGAGAAGCGGTCGCCCGATTTCACCGGCGAGTGACGGGCTCGCCATGACGGGGTCGCCATGACGGGCCGCCCTCCTTCCGCCGAGTTGGGCGGAAACGACCGGCAGCAGCCTGGTCCGCTCGATCGATGGCGCCGGTTGACGAGCGCGGCGGCGGCCACGCCCCTCGGACGTTCGGCGCCAGGGGGCGCCATCGCGGCCGATCGACGGTGGCTCATGCCGATCGTCCTCGCCGCCTACGTCCTCTTCGTCACCTGGACCTGGGAGTTCCCCAACTGGCAGGGAATCCCCTTTCCGCCGGTCTGGGTGGGGGCCGCCCTGAGCCTCGGTGTCGCCTGGCGGCGGCTGCGGCTCGCGCTCGGGCCGCTGGCAGTCACCGCGATCGTCGTTGTCTCCGCCATGGTCCTGACGGACATCACGCTGTTCTGGACGCAGGGGCTGCGCGACCTGGAGATCTATCTCAAGGCCGGCGACCGCTGGCGCACCGGCGCGCCGGTCTACCTGTCCGTCCCGCTCGCCGCTCGCCCGGAGGATCTCTCGAACTACCCGTTCCTCTACCCGCCGCTCACCCTGCCCCTGTTCGGCGCCCTGGCCAGCCTGCCGTTTCCGGTGGCGGCGGCCGGCTGGGTCGCAGCGTCGCTCGCCGCCGTCGTGGCCGGCTGCCGCTGGATCGGGCTCGACTGGCGATGGACGATGATCGCGCTGGCCTGGCCGCCTGTCGCGCAGGGCATCTACGTCGGCAATGTCGCGGTGCCGCTGTTCGCGCTGTTCGCGGCGGCGGCGTGGCGGCCGGCCCTGCTCGTCGTGCCGCCGATCTTCAAGATCTACAGCGGGATCGCCGCGCTCTGGCTGCTGCGGCGCGAGCACTGGCGCTCGCTGGTGCTCGGGGCGGTCGCCGTGGTGGCGATCGGCCTGGCGACGCTGCCATTGACCGGCATGGGCGCGTGGAGCCAGTGGCTCGGCGGCCTGCAGGCCTACCAGGTCTCGCAGCGTTTGCTGCCGGACTACCTCTACGGGTTCGGTCTGGCCCGATACCTCCCGCTGGCGGTCTTCGGCGTGCTTGGACTGGCGGTCACGCTCGCGGCTCTCCGGGCCCGGGAGGGACGGGAGCAGCTGAGCCGGCTGGGCGTCGCGACCGTCGTCGCCTCCCCGTCGCTCTTCTCCCACGGCTGGCTGGTGGCGCTGCCGGCCCTCGTCCGCCTCGACACGCCATGGTTCTGGCTGGCCCTCGGGCTGACCGCCTGTTCGCCGGGCCTGGCCTGGTTCGTGGCCCTCGGGCTGGTCGTGGCCAGCTGGTCGATACCCGCGCTCCGGAAGCGCCCGGGTGCGGACCCCTGGCACCCGCTCGGGACAGGGGAGGTGCCGTGGTCCGCGACAGCCGCCCTTGAGACTCGCTCGCCCCGGTTCATCGCGGTGCACGAGCCGGGACGGTGACGCTGTCGCCGCGCACGAGCCGCTGGCGCTCGACGGCGGACCTGCCTGCGCCGCTCGCTGCGCTGGCTCCGTGGGCAGTTGCGGCCGGCCTCGTCGCGTACACGCTGTACGCGACCGTCGACTGGGATCTGCCATGGTCCGGCGGGCCGTCGTTCGGGCCGGTGTGGATCGTCGCCACGACGCTGGCGATCGCCGGCTGGTCGGCAACGGGGCGCAGGCCGCGGGCGCTCGCCGCTGTCGCCATCGGCACGGTCACCGCGATGCTCCTGACGGACGTGGCCTACCTCGCCTCCGGCCGCGAGCTGCGGGATCTCGACATCTACCTGCGCGCCGGCGACCAATTCGCCGCGGGCGCGCCGGTCTATCTCGATCACGTCCTCATGGAGCGGCCGGACGAGCCTCCGGGATACCCGTTCCTCTACCCGCCGGTGACGCTCCCGCTCTTCGCCGGGCTGGGAGCCCTGCCGGACGCCGTCGCCCGGACCGGCTGGGTGGCGGGTTCCGTCGGCGCGGCGGTCGCGGCCCTTCGTCTGTTCGGGCTGCCCTGGCGCTGGGTTGCCGTGCTGCTGGCGTGGCCGCCCGTGTTCCAGGGGATCCAGGTGGGAAACGTCGCGGTGCTCGTGGCGCTGCTGTTCGCCGCTGCCCCGCGTTGGCCCGCCGGTCTCGTCCTTGCGCCGATCTTCAAGATCTACAGCGGCCTTGCCGCGGCGTGGCTCGTCCGCGAAGGGCGCTGGCGCGCACTCGCCGCCGGCATCGCGATCGTGGCGGGCGCCTGCCTCGCCACGCTGCCGCTCACCGGCCCCGGTCGTTGGGCCGAGTGGTGGAGGGGTCTCGACCTGTTCCGTGCCTCCCAGCCGTTCCTGCCAGCGTCGTTGTACGGCTTCGGGCTCCTATACTTCGTGCCGGGGTGGGCGGCCATCGCCGCGGCGGGCGCCGTCTTCGCCGCAGCCGTCCATACCGCCGGTCGCTCGGGGCTGGCTCGCCTGGGTCTCGCGACCGCTGTCGCGTCCCCGTCGCTCTACAGCCACGGACTGATCATGGGGTTGCCCGCGCTCCTGGAGCTTCGCGCCATCGCGCTGTGGGGGGCTCTCGCGATCACCGCGGTCTCTCCCGGGCTGGGCTGGTGGCTCGCGATCGGGCTGACAGTGGTCGCCTGGTTCGTGCCGACGCTGCGACGGGACCCTGCCGCGGCCGGCGAGGGCGCGGAGTGGCACCCGCTTCCAACCGGGATCGGGCCGTGGGGCCGGCTGGTGCCCGGTTCGAGTCAGGCAGTCCGGCGCGGCCCGCTGTCCTCCGTGCCAGCACCGTCGTCGGATGTCGGGTCCAGGGCCCGGGATCCGTCACGGTCACCAAGGAATAGCTCGTGGACCTCCGTCGACCGCGAGAAGCCGGCTCGCCCGTAGAACTCGACGCTCTCCTCGCTCGGCCACACGAACAGCTGGGCGAATCCCCGAACACGGGCCTCCGCTTCATTGGCCATTCGGATACGAACCTGCTCGTCGCGTGTCGCCCCTGCTGCCACGTCCACCAGCGTTATCGCGGCCCGCGACCGGCGGCGAACGAGCGAAGCGCCTTCATTGACGGCGGACCGACACCGTTCTAAGGTGCGCGCCTAACGAACGTTAGGTTGGATGCCGTGATGCTCGAACTGCCGACTCGCCGCCGGGCGATCGAGAACGTCGCCAGTGGCCTCTTCCGCGAGCGCGGCTATGCGGCCACCAGCATCCGCGACATCGCGCGGGCACTCGACGTGCAGGGCTCAAGCCTGTACGCCCACGTGACGTCCAAGGAGGACGTGCTGTGGACGATCGTCGAGCGGTCCGCCGAGGCGTTCGAGCAGGCGGCCGCAAGGTCGCTGGCGGGCCTCCCGGCCTCGGCCGGTGCGGCGGAGAGCATCGCTGCCTTCGTGCGGGCCCACGTGGCGGTCATCGCATCGGACCCCGAGCTGGCCAACGTCTTCGTCCACGAGTGGCGCCACCTGACGGGTGAGCGCCGGAGGGCGATCCTTGCCCGGCGCGACGCGTACGAGGCGCGGCTGCGCGACATCGTCGGCCGGGGCATGACGGACGGCGAGCTGCTGCCGACGGATCCGGCGATCGCTGCCACCTTCATCCTGACGGCGCTCAACGGGCTGGCCACCTGGTATCGCGCCGACGGCCGGCTGCCGCCGGACCGGATTGCCGACCACTATGTGGGCTTCGCGGTCCGCGCCCTGACGGAGGACCATCGATGACCGATCCGCTCGCCCTCGAGCCCGTTCTCGCTCCCGGCGAGCGCGGCCGCCTCCCGTTCAACGACGACCACCGCGACCACGACGAGCGGTTCGAGCTCTTCGAGGCCCATGTGCAGGCCGGCGGCAAGGTCGAGTCGACCGACTGGATGCCGGACGAGTATCGGACGGGCGTCCTGCGCTTCGTCGAGATGCACGCCAACTCGGAGCTCATGGGGGTCCTTCCCGAGCGCGAGTGGCTGATGCGCGCGCCGACCCTCCGCCGCAAGCTCGCCCTGACCGCCAAGGTCCAGGACGAGGTCGGCCACGCGCAGCTGCTCTACCGGGTGGCCGAGGATCTCGGCAAGCCGCGCGACGCGATGATCGAGGACCTGCTGGCAGGGAAGACGAAGTTCCACAACGTCTTCCACTACCCGACCCGCACCTGGGCGGACATCGGGATCATCGCCTGGCTCGTCGACGCCGCCGCGATCGTCGCCCAGCAGGCGCTCCGCGATTCGAGCTACGCGCCGTACGCACGGACGATGCGCAAGATCTGCTGGGAGGAGAGCGTCCACATCATGCACGGGCGCGACGTCGTGGTGACGATGGTGACCGGGACGGCGCAGCAGCGGGCGATGGTCCAGGAGGCGCTCGACCGCTGGTGGGGGCCCCTGATGCAGATGCACGGCCCACGGAGCGACCGTGCGAAGGACCGAGACCTCCACTGGCGGATCAAGGCCAAGACGTCCGAGGAGCTCCGCCAGGAGTTTTTGTCGATCTACGTCCCCCGGATCCTCGAGCTGGGCCTGACGTTGCCGGACCCGGAGCTGCGCTACGACGACGAGGCCGGCGCATGGCGATATGGCGAGCCCGACTGGCAGGAGCTCCGGACCGTCGTCACCAACCACGGCCCCAGGAGCCAGGAGCGGCTCGCCTTCCGGCAGCTCAACTGGGACGACACGGCGTGGGTGCGGGATTCCATTCTCGCGGCGCAGCCAACCGCGGCATGACGGCGCCGCCGCTGGAGCCCTGGGAGGTGTTCCGGCAGGAGAAGGAGGGCGATCCGATGCGCCACGGGGGCAGCGTCCTCGCCCCCGACGCGGAGCTGGCGGTGCACTACGCCCGCGAGCTCTTCGGCCGGCGCCAGGAAAGCGTCCGCCTGTGGGTCGTCCGGCGGGCGGACGTCCACGACCTGTCCGACCCGGACCTGCTCAACCCGCCACTCGACCGGTCGTTCAAGAAGCCCGGCGGGTACGTGATGCGGGACAAGCTGGCGGCGGCCCGCGAGCGGAGCGGCCGGCCGAAGCCGAAGGCTTCCAACCGGTGACCGCGGTCTCGGAAGCTCTCGTCCCGGCCACGCGTGACGCGCTCGCGCTGCTGCTCCTCGCCATGGCCGATGACGAGCTCGTGATCGGCTTCTCGGATTCCGAGTGGACCGGGATCGCGCCGCTCCTCGAGGAGGACGTTGCGATGAGCTCGATCGCCCAGGACGAGCTGGGGCACGCGCAGGCGCTCTACCGCCTCCTGGCCGAGCTGGTCGATGACGGGCGCGACGCCGACGCCATCGCCTACGACCGACCACCCGAGGGCTACTTCCACGCCCGGCTGCTCGATCACCCGCGCGGCGACTGGGCGGACACGATCGCCCGCCGCTATCTCTACGACACGGCCGATGCCGTGCGGCTCGAGGCGCTTGGCGCCTGCTCGTACGAGCCACTTCGCGAGCTGGTGGCCAAGATCCGGCGCGAAGAGCGCTACCACCGGATGCACGTGTCCGCCTGGCTGGAACGGCTGGCGGGAGCGGGCGGCGAGCCGCGCCGGCGCCTGCTCGACGCGCTCGCGCGGCTCGCGCCGGACGCGGCGACGGTGCTCGCGCCCCTGCCGAACGAGCTGAGCCTCGTCATGGCCGGCATCCTCGACGCCGGCTCGGTCGATCTCGACGCCCGCTGGCGGGCAGAGATCGGGCCGGCCTTCGAGCGGCTCGGCCTGCCGATGCCGCCGCCGGCCGCCGAGCCGGCAGCGGCCCGGACCAACCACTCAGAGGCCTTCCGGTGGCTGCACGGAGAGTTCACCTCGGTCCGCCAAATGGATCCGGGGGCGACATGGTGATGCCGACGGCGGTCGTTGACGAGTCGGCCGTCCGGGCGGCGCTCGCCGACGTGCCGGACCCGGAGATCCCGGTCGTGTCCGTCGTCGACCTCGGCATGGTCGAAGGCGTCGCGGTCACCGCGGACGGCATCCGGGTCGAGCTTCTTCCGACGTTCGTCGGCTGCCCGGCCGTCGACGCCATCCGCGAGGCCGTGGAGGGTCGGCTGCGGGCGTTCGGTCGCCCGGTCGAAGTCGTCTTCGGCTACCGGGTGCCGTGGACGTCGGACCGCATCACGCCGGATGGCGGCGAGAAGCTCCGGCGTTCGGGCTTCGCCCCGCCGGTCGACGATCCGGCGGCCATCCGGTGCCCGTACTGCGGCTCG
>JACDAV010000139.1 GCA_013695255.1 Chloroflexota bacterium | reverse complement strand
GGGTTATCCGGCCGCCGTAGTTGCCCGCCCTGTCGCAGGCCCGTATGCGCAGGTGTAGTTCTTGCCTCGCCAGACCTTAACGCCCTTGGACGTCCGGGTCGTCGCGGTGGCCAACCAGATCCACGCGCCCCCGTTGGTGCGAACCTGGATCCGCCCGTCCGGTCCGGACCCTTGATGAACACCCCGGTCCACAGCTCCTTGCCGTTCGAGTCAACGGCCAGCCCCAGCCCGAGGTAGTTGAAGTACCGTGACATCACGAGCGCGCGGTGGCTCGAGGACCCATCCAGCCATCCTTGGCCGCCTGGGCGGAGTCCGCCAGCGAGGGGTAGGTGTTCCAGGCGATGATCTCGCCCGCGCCGTACCACGTGATGCCCGCGGAAACGATCATGTCGAAGGCGCTCTTGCCGCTCGGGGAGACGTGACTGAAGTAGTTCCGGCTGGCCATGTCGGCGGACCGCTGCCGGGCAATCGCCATCAGGCGCGAGTCGACGCGAAGGGCGACGAGGCCGACCCTCGCGCGCTCGGCGTTGAGCAGCCGAACGGCCTGCAGCTCCGCATCGCCGATGGAGAGGCCGGCGGCCGCGGCGGGCGCCGGCTGCACTCCCATGGCGGCCACCCCGATGAGGAGGGCGAACGCGGTGGACGCGGCGGTTCGGGCTAGCTTCGGCATCGAGCGTTGGGCCCTCGCTCTCGCCGTGGGGCCCGCCACTCGGACCGCTCTCCGGCGATGAACGCAGGATCGGGCCGGGGACACTCGCCGCCTATGACCCACTCCGGCGGGAAGCGCGGCGCGATGGTACGGGCGGTCGCCCGGGGCGCCCGTGGTACCTCGCCACACCGGACCGGTGGTGACCGCACCGGACATCCCGGCAGCGGTGTGGGACGATGCCGGCGACGCTGCACCACGACGTTGCGCCCGAGCACTGGAGGAAGCCGATGCCTGCCATCCGCCGCGCTGAAGCAACCTGGACCGGCGACCTGATGAGCGGGACCGGTGTCGTGAGCGCCAGATCCAGCGGCGCCTTCGACGAGCTGCCGGTCAGCTGGGCCGCGCGCACGGAATCGGCGGACGGCCGGACCAGTCCGGAGGAGCTGGTGGCGGCCGCGCACGCAGCCTGTTTCTCGATGGCCCTGTCCGGCGCCCTCGCTCGTGCCGGCTCGCCTCCCGAGCGCCTCGAGGTCTCCGCCGAGGTGACCTTCGACAAGGCCGAGGCCGGCTGGCGGGTGACCCGCTCAGAGATGACGGTACACGGGCGCGTGCCGGGCATGTCCGAGGAGGACTTCCGCGCCGCCGCCGACGCCGCGAAGGACGGCTGTCCGATCTCGCAGGCCCTGAAAGGCAACGTCGAGCTGACCGTCGAGGCGTCGCTCGAGGCGTAGCCGGGGAGGGCGAGGCGGCGCGGTCCATCGGGGGTCCCGACCGGCTGACGAGGCGGACGACTGCAGACGAGGACCGAAATGACCGAGCCACGCCGATCGACGGGGCTCCAGGTGCGCAGCTGGCAATGGGGACCGGACGATCACCGCCGCCCGGGGCTGCCGTGGATCGGCGTCTTCCTGCTCGTCTTCGGGCTGCTCCTGCTGCTCGAGCGGTTCGTCCCCGAGTTCCGGCTTGCCGGGTCGGGCTTCCTGCTCGCGGTGGGCCTCGTCCTTCTCGTCCGCTGGGCCGTCGAGCGCGGCACGGGCTCGCTCTACGCGGGCGCGATCATCACCGGTCTCGCGGCTCCCGGCCTGCTGGAGGGTCTCGGCATCGTCAGCGGCGGCGGGCTCGGGATGCTCTGCCTCGGGCTCGCGTTCCTGTTCATCGCGCTCGTCCGCTCGAGCTCGCGGGGCGGCCTCGGCTGGCAGGCCTGGTTCGGCGGCCTGCTGGTCGTGTTCGGGCTGACCCGGCTGACCTTGCCCGCGATGGGCCAGCTGCTGCTGCCCGCGGTCCTCGTGGTGATCGGCGTGGTGCTCGTTTTGGGTGGCCTGGGGTCCGGGCGGCGCTGGACGCGATGAGCGCGGCGATCGGCCGCGTCGTTCGATTACGGACCGCGCCGGTCAAGGGCCTGTCGCTGCTCGACCGCGAATCCCTCGAGATCGGACCGCAGGGCGTACCAAATGACCGGCGGTTCTTCCTGCTGGGACCGGACGGACAGCATCGATCCGGGATGGCGCACGGGCCGCTCGTCCGGATCCTGCCGCACTACGACCCGCTGACCGAGCAGCTGGCGCTGACCTTCCCCGACGGGACGCACGTCACCGGCGGCGCCCGGGCGACCGGGCAGCCGATCGAGGTCCCCTGGAGCGGCGGCCGCCCGCTGCTCGCCCGGCCGGTCGAGGGGTTCGATGAGGCCCTGTCCGCCTACGTGGGCATGCCGATCCGGCTCCTTCGCGCAGACCCCGGCTCGCGCCCGTCGTCGGCGCACGTGACGATCCTGTCGGTCGCCTCGGTCGAGGCGGTCGAGCGGGCTGCCGGGCTGCCCGAAGGCGTTGACGACCGCCGGTTCCGGATGCTCGTCACGATCGACGGCGTGGCCGCCTACGCGGAGGACAGCTGGGTCGGCCAGGAGGTGGCGGTGGGGTCCGCGGTCGTGCGGGTCGACATCGAGGCCGCCCGGTGCGCAACGACCACCCGGGATCCCGCGACCGGGTTGCGCGACCTCGACATGCTGCGGATCCTGGCCGACGTGCGCGGCGTCTCCGCCCGCAAGACCGTCGATCTGGGCGTCTACTGCGACGTCGTCGCGCCCGGTCGGGTCGCGATCGGCGACGAGGTCCGGCCACTGGAGGCGGAGGCGGCGGTCTGAGGGAAGGTTGGGCGGCGCCTCGCGTCCCGGCGGCGCCGCGGCTCCCCGCCGCCGTCGCGGGCCGTCCCGCCGCCCAGCATGGCAGGTTCAGTCACATACCAACCCAGATGGTGTTGGATGGTGCGGCGGCCGCTTTCGTTGTCAGTTACCACCCCAAGTAGTGCGTGCCGAAGCCGTGGTGTCACGTACCAGTCCCTGTGGTAGGTGATGAGATGAGGGCGCCGCTCGGGGCCTTTCCGGGCCATGGAGTCGTCCTGGACATGACAACTCGCTGTCTTGCACTGCGGGGGCTGGTATACGGCAAGAGCGGGGCACCACCCATCTCGAGACCGCCCGGCGGCGGGTCCCTCCTGGCGGCCGATCCACTACCTGACCGCCTGGCGGTCGTTACGCCGTGGGATCACACCGGGAGACCGCCAGGTGGGCGGGCGGCGAAGTCGCACCCGGCCTCCACGCTCGGACTGCCGTCGCGAGGCGCGTACCCTCTGCCCAACGACCTTCTGGCGGTCGAGTGGCGGGATCGAGTGGCCGGAGCCGCTCGGGGGCTTAGCGTGCGCGGCTCAGTCGGTGACCTCGAAGACGACCGTGTCGGTCCGTCCTTCCGCGTCGATCTGGAATGCATAGCAGCCACTGCCCGGCACCATCGTCGCCGACGACCAGGCCCGCCAGCCCTCTGGCATGGGGCCCCCACCAAACCGAAGCGAGCCGTCCGGCCCGAGACGCAGCTGGGTGGGCAGGCCGTCCTCCGTCAGCACCGAGCCCCGCAGGAACCCTGGCTCGGGCGTCTGACCCTCCGGCGCGCTGACACGGACAAGGATCCTCTCGTCTGCCGGGTCGGTGGCCACCCAGAGCGTCTTGACCGCGTATCGATCGAAGGATGTCCTGGGCGCGCCGGCAATCGAGACGCGGTTTCCGCTGCCACCGATGACCGGGTACACGGGTCCAGGACCGATCCCCGGAGCGATGAGGTCGCTGATCTCCACCGTCGGAGTGACCGGACAGCCCGCCGAACGGCTCGGTGCCGAGGCCATCGGGCGGGCGGCAAGGTCCCCGAATGGGTCGGACGAGGCAGGTCCGTGCGACGGTGACGATGCCGCGAGGCTTTGCGGGTCGGAGGGCGATGAGATCGCGGTCGGAGTCGGAGTCCATGTCGCCGGCATGCGGCAGCCGATCAGGGCCCCGGCCAGAACCAGCGCCGCTGCGACCACCGTTCGCACCTGCCGGTCCTCTTCAGCGGGTGGCAATGTCCACCCCGGCTTCGGTTTCGATGGCGCCCGCCACGCCATCGACGATGCGGTCGAGCTCGGCATCGGTGACGACGAACGGCGGCCCGAGGACGATGAGATCGCCGTCGACGCCGTTGGCGGAGCCGGTCGACGAGTAGACGAGGACGCCACGGTCCCGCGCGGCCGCCACCAGGCGCTCCGTCAAGCGGGCCGCTCGCGGAAACGGCGCTCGAGTCGAACGGTCCTCGACCAGCTCGATCGCGAGGAGCAGACCACTGCCGCGAACGTCGCCGACCGCGGGGTGATCCGCGAGCCGTCCCCGGAGCCGGCGCAGCAGGCGCTCCCCCTGCGCCGCGCTGCGCTCGACGAGGCCCTCCGTGTCCAGGATCCGCAGGACCTCCCGCGCGACGGCGGCGCCGACCGGCGAATGCGAGTACGTGAACCCGTGCACGAACGGGCCGGCCGCCCGGACAGTGTCGTGGACCGCACCGGACGCGGCCACGAACCCGAACGGCCAGTAGCCGCTCGTCGCGCCCTTGGCCGCCACCAGCAGGTCCGGCCGCACGCCCCAGTGGTCCATCGCGAACCAGCGGCCAGTGCGCCCGAAGCCGGTCATCACCTCGTCCGCGATGAGCAGGACGCCGTACTGACGGCAGACCGCCGCGACAGCCGCCCAGTAGCCGTCCGGGGGAGCCACGGCGCCGAGCGTGGCGCCAACAATCGGCTCGGCCACGAACGCCGCGACGGAGTCCGGCTCGGCCGTCCGGATCGCCTGCTCCAGCTCCGCCGCGAGCTCGTCGGCGGTCCCGAGCGCCTGGGCCCCGGCGTCACCGGCCCGATACGGGTAGGCGGCGCTCAGGTGTCGAAACCGTCCCAGCCACGCGGCGTACGGCTGGCGGAGCGGCTGGCGGCCGCTCAGGTCGAGCGCGCCGAGCGTGTTGCCGTGATAGCTCCCCCAGCGCGCGAAGACGATCCAGCGGTTCGGCTCGCCGCGGGCAAGGTGGTATGCCCTGGCCAGCTTGAGGGCCGTCTCCATCGCCTCCGACCCGCCGGAGACCGGGTAGATCGCCGGATCGTCGACGGGCAGGCGCGGGCCGATCTCCCTGGCGTACGCCTCGAGCGGCTCGGTCGTGAAGGCGCTGCCGTGGGCGTAGGCCAGACGTGTCGCCTGGTCGGCCATGACCTCGGCGATCTCGCGTCGGCCGTGCCCGACATTGACGACGATCGCTCCGCCGGCCGCGTCGAGGTACTCGCGCCCCTCGGCATCGACGATGGTCGACCCGTTCGCCTCGACGGCGACGGGCGGATCGGCCACCGCCGAGCGGCGGAACACGCGGCCCGGCCCCGAGGTCGTCACGAACTGAGTGTAGGCGGCCGCAGGCGGCCGACCCTCGTCGGCTTCCGGAACCGTTGGAACCGGCGCGGTGTACGGGATACGGTTGACCGTGGAGGGCCGTCCACTGGAAGAAGCCGAGCTGATCGAGCGTGCACGCCGAGGCGAGGTCATGGCCTACGAGGAGCTGGTCCGGCGCCACCAGGACGTCGCCGTCCGCACGGCCCACCTGATCGCGCCAGACGGTGACGCCGAGGACGCCTGCCAGGAGGC
>JACDAV010000090.1 GCA_013695255.1 Chloroflexota bacterium | reverse complement strand
GACCTCGACGGTGTTCACGTCGCGCCACTCGGCGCGGCACTCGTCGCGCCAGCACTGTTCTCGCTGGCCGCAGTAGCCCTCGTGCCGGAGAGGAAACGGGGTGGTAGCCTTGACCGACCGGTTGGGGATGGTTGGAAGCATTGACATCTCCTTTCGGGAGACGCCGTCGGGGAGTCGATGACCCGGCGGCGTCGTCATGTCTGACGGCGCCGCTCAGGCGGCCTCGGGATCGGGCGGCCGGCTGCTGGGTGCGGTGACGGGCTGCTGGGCCTTGCGGGCTCGTCGAGCAGCGGCGCTTTTCTCGGCCAGCTTGAGCATGTGGGCTCGACGAGCCCGGTCAGCGCGACGCGACCGCTCCTCCGGGCCGAGCCGCCCCTCCGGATCGACCTGTCGTTCGAACCGGGCCCGAAACCCGCGGTGCGCCGGCCCGACCATCGTCTCGGCATCGTTCCGAGACCAGGCGGTCAGTCCGCCGATTTTTCCCCAGGTCCGGGCTACATCGCTCATCGCCCCGAACACTGGGCCGTGCCGGGGGGTGTGCCGCTAGATGTGCCGCGTGCCTATTTCAGGCGCCCCAGGCGTCGTCGGATCGTCGCCGGGCTGGAGTGCAGCGCTTTCGCCAGCGGACGGAGGCCATGAGGCATGCCCGCGGCGGCAAGCTCGGCCTGTTTTGCCTCGATCTCCGCGAGCGACGGGCGAAGGTCTCCCTGCTCGGCCAGCCCGCCGGCCTCCGCCTTGGCGCGGCGATAGGCTGCCCGGAGGAGCTTGTTCATCGTGGCGTTCTGCGCCGCTCGCTCCTCGGCTGCACGACGACGCCGCAGCTCCAGCTCGTCAGCCGGTGTGAGCCCGTCGTGGCCGCTCATCGCCCCGTGTCCTCGAGCCGGTCGACCGGGCTCAGCGCGCGAGCGGCAGCCACCGCTCGCTCCTGACGGGTCGACGCGGCGTAGCGGGCGACCATGTCCCGGCTGCGCCAGCCGGCGATCGCCATGAGGTCGGTCTCCTGCATCCCGCCCGCAAGCATGTGGTGGGCGTAGGCGTGGCGGAATGCGTGGGGGTGGAGCCGGCCCGAGATGCCGGCCTCCCGGCCGCGATCGCGGACCAGCTCGGCGAGCCCGGACTCTCGAAGATTGCCCTTGCGCGACAGCCACAGCGAGCCCGTGGCGCCTGCCCCGGGATGCTTCGCGCGGGCGCGCAGGTAGCGATCGAGGGCGCGCACGGTGTTGACGCCCAGCCCAACCGTCCGCGTCCGGCTGCCCTTGCCGGTCACGGTCAGCACGCCGGCGTCGAGGTTGACGTCGTCGAGGGTCAGCCCGAGCAGCTCGCCCCGCCGGACCCCGGTGTCCATGAACACGCGCAGCACCGCCTCGTCACGTCGCCCGGCGAACGTCTTGTCCTGCTCGCAGGCCGCGAGCAGCCGGCGCAGTTCCGGGCCGGTCAGCACCGGCGGCGGCGCCTCGGGCAGCCTGGGCGGCTTCATCCGGGCCATCGGCGAGTCGCGGATCTCGCCCTCCTCGACCAGCCAGCGGAAGAACGAGGCGAGCGCCCGGTAGCGGTTGTGGGCGGTGGCCGGCTTCCAGCGCCCGAGCAAATCCGAGATGAACGCCTCGACGTGCTCGCGGGTGATCGCCGCGGGTGACGTGGGCATGCCGCGCTCGGTCAGGAAGCGAGCGAGCTGGCCGACCGACGTCGAGTAGGTCGACAGGGTCGCCGGGCTCATGCGCTGGGCGGTCATGTGCCGGCGCCACGAGGCGAGCAGGCTGCCGAGCTCATCGACAGTGGCGGTATGATCAGGCGGTCCGTGGGTGATGGTCTGCACCGTCTTCTCCATGTGCTGGGCTCCGTGACTGGCGACCAGCATGCGATTAGAGCGGTGTAGGTCCACCACCTACGGCGGAACCACGGAGTTACCTGCGGTTCCACGCACGAAACACTCGGGGTGTAGCGAAGCCTGGCATCGCACGTGCTTTGGGAGCACGAGATCGTGGGTTCGAATCCCACCGCCCCGACCAGCCCCGGCGCCGCGTTCGCAGAGGGGAAACCAGAGCACTCGATCCCGGTGGATCGCGATAGGAGGCCCGCGTGACAGAGACCGGGAGCGCGCTCCGCGCGACCTCGGACGCCCTGCTGGCCGATCTGGACGCGCTCGAGTCGCTCGAGCGGGAGAAGCGGGAGCTCGAGCCGGGGCATCCGCGGCTCCTGGAGCTCGCCTCGGATGTCGAGGACATCGCCCGCCGCCTGCTCGGCCAGACGGTCCGCCAGCGCGAGCTGTCCGTGGTCGCCCAGCAGCTGGTTTCCGCCGGCCACCGGGCCGCGCCCACCAGGTCGATCGATCGGACCTGCCGGGAGATCCGCCTGATCCTGGCGGACTGGCGGGACGCCGAGCGGCGTGCCGCGGAGGCTGAGCCCGGCACCGG
>JACDAV010000066.1 GCA_013695255.1 Chloroflexota bacterium | reverse complement strand
CGCCGCGAGGTCCGGTGCACCTGACGCCGGCACCACGCCTGGGCGCTTTGACACCGGGAACGGCCCCGGGCTAGACTCCGCCACCGGTCGGAACTTCGGGCCCGCGCATGCCGCGGTGACCTGGAGTTCTTTCCTTATCCGATCGCTTCGCACCCGACCGCCGGTCGGGCCCGCGCAAGCCCCTGGGGGCGTACCCGACGTGAACAACAAGCCGACGTACCTGTCCAGGGACGGCCTCCAGAAGCTGCGGGCGGAGCTCGAGGACATGGTCACCCACAAGCGGCCGGAGGTCGCGCAGCGGATCCACGACGCCAAGGAGCACGGCGACCTGTCCGAGAACGCCGAGTACGAGGACGCCAAGAACGAGCAGGCCTTCGTCGAGGGCCGGATCCAGACGCTCGAGGCGCTGATCAAGAACGCCACGATCATCGACGAGAACCACTCCACCACGCACGTCCAGATCGGCTCCACGGTCAAGGTCCAGAGCGATGACGGCGAGGAGTCGTTCACCATCGTCGGCTCAGCCGAGGCGAAGCCCGGCGAGGGCCGGATCTCCAACGAGAGCCCGGTCGGGCGTGCCCTTCTCGGCAAGAAGAAGGGCGAGAAGGTTCTCGTGCGGGTGCCCGCCGGAGACTTCACCTACAAGGTCGTCGGGATCACGTGATCGGGAGATGCCACCCGGGCCGATGAGCCGCCGATCGCCCTCCGAGGTCGAAGGCGAGGCGCCGCGACGCCATTCGCCCGAGGATGAGGCGCCGCGACGCCCTCCGAGGCCCGAGGCGGAGCTCCGCGACGCCATCGGCCCGAGGATTTCGCGACGACATTCGCCCGAGGATTGGGCCGACGAGCTCGCGGCCTCGGTCAGCGGGCCGCAGGTCATCAACGACTCGAAGACGCCGTCGGGGACGGTGCACGTCGGGAGCCTCCGCGGCCCCGTGATCCTCGACGTCATCGCGCGCGCGCTGCGGGCCAGGGGCGTCCAGACGACCTACCTGTACGGCGTCGACGACATGGACCCGATGGACGCCCAGGCGCTACTCACCCCGGACGCCGTCGAGCGGTACATGGGCGCGCCGCTGGCCCACGTCCCGGACCAGGCGGCCGACGGCCACGCCTCGTACGCGCGCCACCACGCGCAGACGTTCATCGACACGTTCGACGGCCTCGGCATCCGTCCGGATCGCTATTACTGGATGAGCGAGATCTATCCGACCGGCGACCTCGATCCGTACATCCGCCTCGCGCTCGACCGGGCAACGCTGGTCCGCGAGATCTACGTGCGCGTGGCGAAGGTCCGGCATCCCGACGAGTGGCACCCGCTCAGCGTGGTCTGCCAGCAGTGCGGCAAGGTCGGCACGACGATCGTCACGGCGTGGGACGGGCAGCGGGTCCACTACGAGTGCCGCCCGGCGCTCGTGACGTGGGCCCGGGGCTGCGGGAACAGCGGCTGGACCTCGCCGTTCGGCGGCCGGGCCAAGCTGCCGTGGAACCTCGAGTGGGCGGCCCACTGGTCGCTTTTCGGCGTGACGATCGAGCCGTGCGGCAAGGACCTCGCAACCGCGGGCGGCTCGCGGGATCGCTCGGACGCGATCGCCCGCGAGGTCTTCGAACGAGAGCCGCCGCGCAACGTCCCGTACGAGTTCCTGAACATCGGCGGCCGCAAGATGTCGACGTCGCGGGGGCGCGGCGCGGCGGCCCACCGGATCGCGGAGGTCGTCCCGGCCGAGCAGCTCCGGCTGCTCTTCCTTCGGCCCCGCCCGAACCAGGCGATCGAGTTCGACCCGCAGGGCACGGACGCCATCCCGCGGCTGTTCGACGAGTTCGACCGCCTGGCGGAGGCGACGGCCGGCCGCCAGGTTCGGGGCGAGCTGCCGGCCGGCCACGCGAGCCTCTTCCGGTATTCGCTGCTCGATCCCGACACGGACCTGGCGGCCGAAGCCGCCTCCTTCCGGCCGGCGTTCGGCCACCTGGCCCTGCTGCTCCAGGTTCCGGGCGTGGACATCGAGGAGCGGGTCGCCGCCGAGAAGGGCGAGGCGCTGACGACCCATGAGCAGGCGGCCCTCGACGTTCGTGTCCGGGCGGCCCGTGCCTGGCTGGACGCATACGCGCCGGAGGCATCGCGGCTGGAGGTGCAGCGCGAGAGGCTGCCTGCCGCGGCCGGCGAGCTCGATCTCGATCAGCGGGCGTTCCTCGCCAGGCTGGCCGACGAGGCGGGGGCGCGATCCCCGGCCAGCGGCGAGGACTGGCAGACGCTGATCTTCGACGTGGCCCGATCCAACGGCGTGCCGCCGCGCCGGGCGTTCGAGGCGGTCTACCGGGCATTCCTCGGCCGCCCGAATGGCCCGCGAGCCGGCTGGCTGCTGGCCAGCCTCGAGCCGGGGTTCGTGCGGGAACGGGCGTGGGAGGCGTCGGGCTGGACGGTCAGCGGCGGACCGCCGGACCCGATCCCGGTGGGCGGCTGAGATGAGCGTGGGCCTGCAGCGGCTTCGCGATGACGCCGAGCGCGTCCGGCAGGGCGCGGCCGACAAGGGCGAGGACCCCTCCCTGGTCGATGCGGCGCTCTCCGCCGACGAGTTGCGGCGCCGGCTGCTCGGCAAGGCGGAGGCGCTGAAGGCCGAGCGAAACGCCGTCTCGAAGCGGATCGGGGA
>JACDAV010000062.1 GCA_013695255.1 Chloroflexota bacterium | reverse complement strand
CGTCGGCGCTCTCCGGCTCGAGCAGCACGATCCCCGCCGCGCCGGCTTCCCGGAGGGCCGCGACGAGCGCGGCGACCTCGCCCTCGGCAGGTGCGACGTGGACGAGCGCGGACGCGGGCACGATCGCGAGATCCCCGGCCTCGAGCGCGTCGAAGGCCGGGACGCGCGAGCGGAGGATGCGGACCCAGGCGATCGGCCGATCCGGCGGGCTGCCGGGCCAGGATCGGGCGGCCGGCAGGACGACGGCCCGCAGCTCCTCGAGCGTCGGCATCCCGGACGCCCGCTAGCCCTGTCCGGCGCGGCGCGCGGCCACGAGGTCGCCGAGCAGGCGCCCAAACTCCCGGTCGAAGTCGACGTAGCGATCCGAGCGGCCGACGATCGCCAGCTCGCCGTTCGCGGCCAGACGGGTCCAGACCCGCCGGCGGGGCAGATAGAAGGTGATCGCCAGCCCGCTGATCAGCGAGCCGAACGCGAGCCAGACCAGGCCCTGCCCCGGGTCGTGCTTGGCGATCAGCAGCGTGAAGTCCGAGAAGGCGCGAAGCTCGACCGTGAAGTCGATCCCGGGGGCCGTCTGCGTCTCGCCCGCGGCGACCGCCATCGGCACGAGCTCCTCGATGTCCGGCGTACCGTCGGCCAGCGTCCCGATGACGCGGTATGGCAGGACGAGCACGATCCCGCGGCCGTCGGCCGCACGCCGGAGGAGGAGCTGGAGGCCGATCTCCCGGCCCGGCACGGACAGCACGCCATACGGGAAGCCTGCGGCCTGCTCGGTCAGCGGGACGGGGCCGGCCCACAGGACACCGCCGCCCGTGTCGCGCAGGACCAGGTCGGGCGCCGGTCCGAACCCGTTCTGGTGGAACGTGTAGCCGGCGACCGCCAGCGGGTCGTTGACCCGGATGGTCTTGCGCGCGATCTGCTGGCCGTCGCGGAACACGGCCAGATCGGTGGTGAAATCGGTGGGGCTGCCGGTCTCGAAGCCGGGCGCCTCGAAGCCCAGGTTGCGCACGAGGAGGAGCCCGGGCGTGCCGATGGGCTGGACCGTGAGCGACTCCCCTTCCCCGACGACGAGGCCTTGCTCGTCGCCCAGGGCGGACGTCACCGCGGCGGCGATGAGAAACAGGATCAGCCCCAGGTGCGTGAGCAGGGTCGCCATCTTCGTGTACTGGTGCCGGTCGCCGTAGAGGTACCGGACGCCGTCGACGTCGCGCTCCCGGACGCGGAACCGGTGGCCGCGGAGGACGGCTCGGACCTGCTCTGCCCCCAGGCCGGCGATCGTGGCCCGATCCGGCAGGCGGGGATCGAAGAACGGCTCCGGCTGGATCACCCGGACGTCCGCCGACTGGCGCCACAGCCGCGGCGTCCGATCCAGCGTGCAGACGACGATCGAGACCACGAGCACGATCAGGCCGATCGTGAACCAGGTCGAGCTGAACACCTGGAACGCCTGCAGGCGCTCGAGCACGTCCACGCCGGCCCGGCCGAACACGGGGTCGTAGCGAGCATGGATGTCGGCCATGGCCGCGGCGTAGTCGCCGGCGGTCCGGAAGGCGAAGTCCGGCAGCTGGCGGAGCGTCATGCCGACCGTGGCCAGCAGCGCCAGGACGATGATCTGGAGGACCGCGAAATTGACCGAGGTCAGCAGCCCCCGGACCGCTCCGCCCAGGCGGGTCAGCGGGTTCGGTCCGGCCGTGCCGGCGGCCGCCCGGCGGGCCGCGATGGTGGCGATGACCCGCTCCTAGCGGTCGCGGACGACGGGCACGCGGTCCACCGCGGTCGCGGCCGCCAGCCCGCGCTCCAGGTCCGCCTGCAGGTCCTCGGGATCCTCGAGTCCCACGGAGATCCGGAGCAGGCCCGGCGCGATCCCGGCGTCCCGGAGCGCCGCGTCATCGAGCTGCCGGTGCGTGGTCGACGGCGGGTGGACGACCATCGTGTGGACGCTGCCGAGCGACGCCGTGCGCTCGGTGAACGCCAGGGCGTCGATGAACGCGGCACCGGCGGCGCGTCCCCCGGTGAGCTGGACCGCCAGCATGCCGCCGCCTCTCGCCAGCTGGCGGTCCGCGACCGCACGCTGTGGGTGGCTGGCCAGCGAGGGATGGATGACGCGCTCCACGCCAGCCTGACGCTCCAGCCAGGCGGCCAGTGCCGCTGCGCTGTCGCTGTGGCGCTCCATCCGCAGCGCGAGCGTGGGCAGACCACGCAGGACGAGGAACGCCGCCAGCGGAGCCAGGCTGCCGCCGGTGTCGATCTGGACGTCCCGCACGGCGGCGACGCGCTCGCGGGAGCCGGCCACGACGCCGGCCAGCACGTCGCTGTGACCTGAGAGGTACTTGGTCGCCGATTCGACGACCAGGTCCGCACCAAGCTCGACCGGCCGGCACAGGTACGGCGAGGCGAACGTGTTGTCGACCACGTATACCGCCCCGTGCCGGTGCGCCAGGTCGGCGAGCGCCCGGTGGTCGGCGACGACGATCGTTGGGTTCGAGATCGTCTCGGCGTAAAGGACCCGGGCCGGCGCCTGGACGAGGGCCCGCTCCACGCCGTCGAGGTCCGCGACGTCCACCCACTCCACCGCCACGCCGAGGCGCGTCAGGACCCTGGCCAGCAGCGAGCGGGTCGAGCCGTAGACGGCACGCGTCGCGACGATCCGGTCGCCGGCACCGACGAGCGAGAGCAGCGCCGCGTGGATGGCCGCCATGCCGGAGGCGAACGCGTAGCCGGTCTCGGCGCCCTCCAGCTCCGCCACGGCCGTCGCCAGCGCCGCCGTAGTCGGGTTGTCGACCCGGCTGTAGGCGTAGCCCGGCTCCTGGTCGGTCAGGACGGCCGCCAGCTCGGCGGCATCGGCGCTGGAGAACGTGGCGGACTGGTAGATCGGCACGGACGTCGGCCGCTGGTCGAGCCGCGGCGGCCGCGATGCGGCGCGGATCGCGCGGGTCGCGAAGCCACGGGGCGGAGGCACGGGGCGCTCGGAGTCTGGCGGCACGATCCCGATGCTACACCGGGCCCGCTGACCGCCCGGTGGACCGTCCGGCGGCGGATCGCCGCCGACCGGGGACGATGCCCGCGGGGCTGGTCACCTTCCTGCGGGGAGCCCGGGACCTCCAGGCAGTGCACGAACGCAGGCTGGGCTAGCCTCGGACGCCGGTCCGGCCCCGGCCCGACACGCCGCTGCCCGGCTCCCCGACCGCCAAGCCCATCACCCGGTTCTTGCCGCTGCGCTTGGAGGTGTACATCGCCTGGTCTGCGGCGATCATCAGCTCGTCCGAGTCCTGGCCGTCGTCCGGGAAGCTCACCACGCCGAGCGACATCGACGCCCGCGCGTCGGTCCCCGCGACGGTGAGCTCGGCGACGCCCTGGCGAATCTTCTCGGCCAGCACGTACGCGCCGGTGACCTCCGTCTCCGGCAGCAGGACCACGAACTCGTCGCCGCCGTAGCGCGCGGCCGTGTCGATCCGGCGGACGCCGTCGCGGATCATGTCGCCGACACCCCGAAGGACCCGATCACCGATGAAGTGCCCGTACCGGTCGTTGACCATCTTCAGCTCGTCGAGGTCCATCATCAGCAGGCAGAAGCCCCGCCCGGACCGGGCGCTTCGGGCGATCTCCCGGTCGACGGCGGCGAAGAAGAAGGTCCGATTGAAGAGCCCGGTCAGGGGATCGACCGTCGACATCCGGATCGCGGCGTCGCGCGACCGGCGCTGCTCGCGGGCGATGACCATGGCCACGTAGGCGAGCAGGATGAGGGCGGTCAGGTTGATGCCGACGGTCGCGACGGCCTCGTTGCTCAGCCGCCCGTCCGCTCCGGCGGTCACCGCAACGAGGTAGCCGAGGCTGCCCACCCCGGCAAGGGCGACGGTGACCCGCCCGCTGACGACCAGGGCGGCCCCACCCACGATGAGGGGAAACACGAAGAAGAAGGGGCTTGCCTCACGACCGGTCAGCACGACCAGGAGCGTGGCGATGGTGAGGGCCACGGAACCCTCGACGAGGAACTTGGCCGGGCCCAGCGTTTCCGGCGGGAGCAGATCGTGGACCACGAGCACGAACAGCCCGGCCAGGGCGAGGAGCACGAAGATGCTCGCCTGGCTGGCGCCCCCCAGACCCGTGACCGCGACGATCGTCGAGGCGGCCAGGATGAAGACCCAGCTGACGATCCGGACGACGCGGTCGTAGGCACTCGCCGGGGTATCGCCCTCGAACGCGTTCGCCGCCGGCTCGCCGCCCGTGACGGCCGTGATGTCGGCGATCCGACGATCCCCGTCGGTCGGGCCCGTCCGAGGATCCAGCAGGCCCCGGCGCCCGAGGAGCGGCGGCAGCAGCACGGCGGCCATCACGGCAAGATTGGCCAGCACGGCGACCACGATGAGGGTCAGGACCGGCTCGACCGGCATCGCACGCCCACCTCCAGGGTCTCGCGAGCACCCCCGCACTCGCTCGGAGCCGCATCTTAGCGGCAACCCACGGGCCACCCGGCCGCGCCCGCCGTCCCGGCGGTGCGGGAACGCACCGCCTCGCAGACCGTCGGGCGCGTATCAGCGCGGGCCGGCCGGGTTCACCCGGACCCTGCCTCGTGGCTCTGCTCGGCCAGCCGTCAGCCCGCGTCCAGCAGCCGGAGGACCGGCTCGAGCGCCGCGATCGACCCGGCGGTGATCGGATCGAGGACGAGCTGGACCTCCGAGATCCCGCTCCTCGCATAGTCGCGCAGTCCAGCGGCGATCTGCTCGACGGAGCCCGCGAGGGGCGGCAGGGCCATCCGCGGCGAGGTGTCCCCCATCGCCCGCCCGCGGCCGCCCGAAAGTTGGACCAGGACCGCGACGGTGCGAGAGATCGCGGCCGGATCGCGGCCGGCGGTCGTGCACCCGGCGTCGACCCGCTGGCGAAGTGGCCCCACGCCCGCCGGCGAGTTGCCGGTGTCGGCATACCAGGCGTTCCACGCATCCACGTGCGGCGCCGTGATGGCCAGCATCCGCTCGCCGCTCGAGCCGATCAGCAGCGCGGGACCGCCGGGCGTGGGTCCGCGCGGGACGAGCTCGCAGTCCCGCGCACGATGAAAGCGGCCCTCGAAGTCGATCGCTCCGTCGTGCAGCAGACCGCGAATGATGGTGAACGCCTCCTCGAAGCGCGAGATCCGGTGGTCGAACGGGATGCCGAAGGCCCGGAACTCCGTTTCGTTCCAGCCCGCGCCGAGGCCCAGGACGAAGCGTCCGCCGCTGATCTCGTCGAGGGTGTCCGCCTGCTTGGCCAGCACCGCGGGGTTGTGGAACGCTGTGCAGGCGACGAGCGGTCCGATCCATACCCGGCTGGTGACGCCGGCCAGCGCGGCCATCGACGTCCAGGCCTCCCACGGGCCGCGCGAGGGACGATCCGCAAAGCGGTAGAGCAAATGCTCGCCCACCCACAGCGCGTCGAGGCCGATGTCCTCGGCGCGTCTCGCCATGTCGAGGAGCTCCGGCCAGCGAACCTCCCGCTCGATTTCGGGCAGCTGCACGCCGATCCTCAGCGGCCGCCGCGGCGAGGCGGCGGGTCGCTCGAATCGATTGGCGGCTCTGGCGATCGTCACGCACGGGACGATAGCGCCTGGCAAGCGGGCTGCAAGCGGT
>JACDAV010000051.1 GCA_013695255.1 Chloroflexota bacterium | reverse complement strand
CCCACCACGCTGTCGCCGTCGCGGCGCCGACCCTCGCTCGCCGTCGTCCTCGTCACGGCCATCGTCGGGTCCCTCATGCTGGCGGCCCCGGCCGCGGCCGCGGATCCGGTGGTCGGCCAGCCGGTCCGCGAGGCAGCCCGGTCCGCCGCCGAGCCGTTCCGGCTCGATCTCTACCGCGAGGGTGATTTCGTCGGCCAGAGCAACCTCGTCCAGTGTGTCGGGGCGAGCATGCAGATGATGCTCAACATGATGCGGGCCAGGGACGACCGGTCCGCGGCGTACCAGCTGGAGCTGCAGAACCTGGCCCGGAAGTGGAGCCCGCGGTCCTTCCGCTCGGGTGACGCGAATGGCCAGGTGCGGCCCCGGCGCGGCGCGTCCTCACGAGGCTGGGCGTTCGGGCTCACCAAGCTCGGCTATGGACCGTACCGCGTCACGTCTGCCAGCACGCTGGAGGACGCGGTGGCATGGGCCGCGCTGGCGATGCGTCGGACCGGCCGCCCGGTCGGACTCCTGGTCTGGCAGGGCGCCCATGCCTGGGTGATGAGCGGCTTCGAGGCGACCGCGGATCCGCTCGTCGCGGGGGCGGAGATCACCCACGTCCGGGTCCTGGATCCGCTCTACCCGAGAACCTCTTCCACCTGGGGTACGAGCCCGGCGCCGGACACCCGGCTGTCGCTGAAGCAGCTGGCGGCGGACTTCGTGCCGTGGCGGCCGGGCCGCTCGAACGGCATGTCCGGCCGCTACGTCATCGTCATGCCGTTCCCCGATGCCCGCCCGCTGCCGGGATCCGGGCACGCCCTGGACTGACGGGATGGCCTGGCAGAAGTCGCCGCCGGAGCTGGTCGAGCGGTTCGGCCGCGTCCTCGATCGATTTCCCGACCTCGAGCAGCGGAAGATGTTCGGCTACCCAGCGGCCTTCATCGGCGGCAACCTGGTCACCTCCCTTCACGAATCCGACTGGGTGGTCCGGCTCCCCGAGCACGCGCAGCCCGAGGCGCTCGGCAGTGGCGCGAGGATCTTCGAGCCGATGGGCGGCCGCACGATGCGGAACTTCGTGGCCTTCCCAGCCACCGTGACCGAGGATCCGGACCGGATCGCCGGCTGGGTCGAGCAGGCGATGGCGCACGCACGGACGCTGCCGGCCAAGCCACGCCGGAAGCGGTAGCGCCCGCGGGGCCTTACCCGCTGAAGGTGTCGCAGGAGTCCGCCGACCCCTCCTTGAACCCGCGCTGGAACCAGTCCATCCGCTGCTGCGACGAGCCGTGCGTCCAGCTCTCCGGGTTGACGCCGCGGCCCGACTGCTCCTGGATCCGGTCGTCGCCGACCGCGGCGGCCGCCTCGAGACCCTCCCGGATGTCTTCCTCGGTGATCGACTGGACCGCCTGGTCATCCGGCTGCCCCCACACCGAGTGAGCCCAGACGCCGGCGAAGCAGTCAGCCTGGAGCTCCATCCGGATCGAGAGGTCGTTGGCTCGGTCCTGGTTCGACTGCTGCTCGGCACGCACCCGCTCGCCGATCCCGAGGACCGTCTGCACGTGGTGACCGAACTCATGGGCGATCACGTACGCCTGCGCAAAGTCGCCTGACGCGCCGAACTGCGAGCTGAGCTGATCGAAGAACGTGAGATCGATGTAGATCTTCTCGTCGACCGGGCAGTAGAACGGGCCGACCTGCGCGGACGCGGTTCCGCAGCCGGTATCCACGCCGCTGTCGAACAGGACGAGCGTCGCGTCCCGGTACTCGCGGTTCGCGGCCCGGAACGCCTCCTGCCACGTCACCTGGACGTCCTCGGTCACGGCCCGGACGAACTCCGTCTGGTCGTCCTGGACCTCGAAGCTGCCCTCGGGGTCTGGCGCCTGCAGGCCGCCGATCCCCCCACCGAGGCCGCCGTTGCCGCCGGTTCCGGGGTCGCCGCCCGGTGACCCGGTGCCGCCGCCCAGCCCGCCGCTGCACATCTGGATGGCGATGAAGGCGATGACGATGATCAGCCCGAGGCCGCCCGCGCCGCCTCGACCCGTCGGGATCGGGATCGGGATGCCGCCGCCGCCCATGCGCCCGCCGCCCCCGCCGAAGCCGCCGAAGCCGCCGCCACCACCGCGGCGATCCTCGACGTAGTTGCGCGAGGCTCGCTTCCATCTCATCTCGGTGTGCTCTCCGTGTGGCCCGGCGTGCCTGCGCGGACGTGCCGCCGTCGGCGTCCGAGCCTAGGACCACGGCGCTCGACCGGGCGTCCCCGGCCGCTCGGCTCGCATCCCAGTGGCATGACAATGCGTCTGCGCGTGCATGCCGGCCCGGCGCGCCGGCGCAGGCCGCCCGGCGGGCCCTCCCGTGCACCGTGGGCAACGATCCGAGGTTTTTCGGCCGACCCGAGGCGCTCCACGGCGTCGCCGGGGTCCGATCGTTGACTCCCGCGCAGCGATCCAGGTTCGGTTCGGCGCGACCCCAGGTCAGAGCCGGCCCTCCCATGCATCGTGTGCAACGAATCTGCGGTTTCGGCCCTTTCTAGGCGCTCGGCGGCCTCGCCGGGTCGGGATCGTTGACTCCCGGCCAGCGAATCGAGCCCTGCGGCGGCTCCGGCCGCCTTGACGGCGGATTCGGTGCATGACACGCATGCCCGGGCACGCCGGCCAGCCACGCGCATGGCGCCACGAGCCCGCGACCGACGTAACGGCGGATTCGGTGCATGACACGCATGACCGCCGTCCAGGCCACCCTTGCGCCTGGCGCCACGAGCCCCGGCCCGAGCCGCTAGCCTTGATCGCCTGACGTGGCGAGGAGGCGCGCGTGGACCTGGGCCTGGATGGGCGGCGCATCATGGTCGGCGGCGCGAGCCGAGGCCTCGGCGCAGCGATCGCGGAGGCGGCGGCCGGTGAAGGCGCCCGGATCGCCGCGGTCGCGCGCGAATCGGACGCGCTGGCGGCCGTGGCGGAGCGGATCGGGGGCCGCGCCATCCCCGCGGACCTGACCACGGCGGATGGTCCGGTCGACGCCGCCCGGCGCGCGATCGAGGCGCTCGGCGGTCTCGACGGTCTCGTGGTCAACTCCGGCGGTCCCCCCACCGGCAGCTTCGCGACGCTTGACGAGGCGGCCTGGGAGCGCGCGATCTCGGGCACCCTGCTCGCGGCGCTACGCGTCATCCGGACCGCGCTGCCGGCGCTGCGCGAGGGGCGCGACCCGGCCATCCTCATCGTCCTGTCATCGTCGGTCCGCGAGCCGGTGGCGAACCTCGTCACCTCGAACGTGCTGCGCCCCGGCCTGAACGGGCTGATCAAGAGCCTCGTCGGGGAGATCGCCCCGATCCGGATCAACGGCATCGCACCAGGCCGTATTGACACGGAGCGCGTGCGCTCGCTCGACCGAGCGAGGTCGGAGGAGAGCGGGCAGTCGATCGAGCAGGTGCAGGCCCAGAACCTGGCGCGAATCCCACTCGGCCGGTACGGCCAGCCCGCGGAGCTTGGCCGGGTCGGCGCGTTCCTGCTCTCGCCTGCCGCGTCGTACGTCAACGGCACGGTGGTCGCAGTCGACGGGGGCATGATCCGGAGCCTGCCCTGACGGAGCCGGGCGGCCGGGCGCGCTCGATCCAGACCGCCCACGTCCACCGCGATCGAGCCTCTGGCCGACCTTTGCCCGGACCTTGAGCTGGGGGCCGTGATGCCCAGCACGATCGGCAGGTCGCAGCGTCACCTCCCCCGAGTGGGAGCCTCCCGAACAGCGCGCTGGATGTTCCCGCTCAGGTGCCGTCACCTGACCGCCTGGCGGTCAGTATCCGGTCGGAAGCCACCGGGCGCCCGCCTGTCGGTCACGCGGCAGGACTGGTTGCCGGCCACCACACTTGGAGTGGCGTCGCGCGGCTCAGGCCCTCCCCGAAGTGACCTTCTGGTGGTCGCCTGATGGGGATCTCACGGGTGGAGCCCGCCGGGGCGGAGCCCGCCGCTGGCGGCCGGCGGAGCCCGCCGCTGGCGAACCTTCGGCCTCG
>JACDAV010000035.1 GCA_013695255.1 Chloroflexota bacterium | reverse complement strand
AGTCGGTTAGAGCGCGCGGTTCACATCCGCGAGGTCACTGGTTCGAATCCAGTATCGCCCACCACCCCCGGACGCCGGTCGACTGCAGGCCATCGCCGCCCCGTCTCGCGGCAGCGCTCAACCCGGGCCCGGTTCGGCCGACGTCAGCTGGTAGAGCCGGTCGTCCTCGACGCGGTAGAGCAGCGGCACGACGGTGATCCGCGGGTAGAGCTCCCGCAACCGAGCCGCCTCGTCGATGACGAAGTCCACCTCGTCGGATATGCCGAACCTGGGCACGCCCTCGGCAAAGAGTTTCTCCGCCCGCTCGACGTCCCAGCCTGCGTGCTCCACGAGGCCAGCGACGAACGTGTCGCGCAAGCTCGCCACTCGCTTCATGCCGCAGTCGGTGTGCGCCACCAGGACGATGGTCCGTACGCCGCCGATTGCGATCGCGTACGAGATCCGGAACTCGTTGTCGCGCATGTTCGCGCCCGCGGTGCGCAGCACGAAGGCGAAGTCGCTGGGCATGCGCAGCATCTTGCGGCTGTCCATGCACATGCCGATCAGGAGCTGTGGCGCCGCGGCGGACCCGACGGACCGGCCCAGGTTGTGATACTCGAGCAGGAGCCCGACCGGCGTGTCGCGGTACTCCGGCAGGATGTCCGACCGGTCGTCGACCGGGACGATCCGGGTCACGCCGTCAGGTGCTCCGCTCGAGCGCCGGTGCGCAGTTGCAAGCGCCGCGCCATGCCGCCGGGCCACGATCGACAGGCGGCTGCATGCCCTCGAGCCCGAGCATGTCCCGACATTCCAGATCGGAGGTCAGCGTGGGTCGATTCCTGCTCGGGTTCATCGTCGCGATCGTGATCGTCATTTTCATCGTGGTCCAGTGCACGCAGGTGCTCTTCTAGGATCCGCTGCGGCCGCCCGCCGCCAGGGTCAGCGAGCGCCCGCAGCGAGCCGCCGGAGGACCGCGGGAAGGATCCCGCCCTCGCGCAGGTAGTCGACCTCGATCGGCCCGTCGAGCCGCGAGATCGCCTCGAACCGGCGTTCGCCGCCGTCCTCATCGGAGCGGACCACGACGGTCAGCCGCTGGCGTGGTGCCAGGCCCTCCGCCAGCCCGGCGATGGTGAACGTCTCGCGCCCGGTCAGCCCGAGCGAGGAGGCGCTCTCGCCGGGCGCGAACTGCAGGGGCAGGACGCCCATGCCCACCAGGTTGGAGCGGTGGATGCGCTCGTAGCTCTCCGCGATCACCGCCCGGACGCCGAGGAGTGCGGTGCCCTTGGCCGCCCAGTCACGGGACGAGCCGGAGCCGTACTCGCGACCGGCGAGGATGACGAGCGGCACCCCTTCCTTGCGGTAGCGCATGGCCGCGTCGTAGATGAACAGCTCCTCGCCGTCCGGCAGGTGCGTCGTGTATGGCCCCTCGCGGTCCGGGACCAGCCGGTTGCGCAGCCGGATGTTGGCGAACGTGCCTCGGACCATCACCTCGTGGTGGCCGCGCCGGGCGCCGTACGAGTTGAACTCGAGCGGCGCGACCCCGTGCTCCTGGAGCCACCGGCCGGCGGGTGACGACGCGGCGATCGACCCGGCCGGCGAGATGTGATCCGTGGTGATCGAGTCACCGAGGACGGCCAGCGCCCGGGCACCGACGATGTCGCCGATCGGCTTCGCATCCGAGCCGCTGCCCTCGAAGTAGGGGGGCCGGGACACGTAGGTCGAGGCGTCGTCCCAGGCATAGCGGTCACCGGGTGGAACCGGCAGCGCCCGCCACCGCTCGTCACCCTCGAAGACGCTCGCGTACGTGCGCCGGAAGAGCTCCGGATCGATCGACGCGCCGATCACGGACCGGACCTCGTCCGGCGACGGCCAGAGCTCGTCGAGCATCACCGGCCGGCCGTCACGATCATGGCCGACCGGCTCACGGGTCAGGTCCACGTCGACCCGCCCGGCCAGCGCAAAAGCGACGACCAGCGGCGGCGAGGCGAGATAGCTGGCCCGGGCAAGGGGATGGATCCGGCCCTCGAAGTTCCGGTTCCCGGACAGGACCGCCGCGACGACCAGGTCGTTCGCCTCGACCGCCGCGGCGACCGGCGCGTCGAGCGGCCCGGAGTTGCCGATGCAGGTCGTGCAGCCGTAGCCGGCCAGCGCGAACCCGAGGCGCTCGAGCGGATCCATGAGACCGGCCGCCTCCAGGTAGCCGGTGACGGCCTTGGAGCCGGGAGCGAGGGAGGTCTTGACGGTGGGCGCCACCGTCATCCCGCGCGCCACGGCGTTCCGGGCCAGCAGCCCCGCCCCGATCATGACCGTCGGGTTCGACGTGTTGGTGCACGACGTGATCGCCGCGATGACGACGGACCCGCTTCGAATGCTCGTCTCGTGGCCGTCGATCGAGACGGTCACCGCCGGGTAGGCACGGTGGTCCACGGCACCGTCCACCGGTTCCACGGGCAGCGCCGGCGCCGAGCCGGACTGGCCGGCCATGAACGAGGGCGGATCGCTGGCCGGGAACGACTCCGCCGAGGAGGCCTCGACGACCCCTTCGGCCGGCGGGAGTCCGCCTTTCGGGGAGTCGGTCGGGGTCAGCCCGGCGGGGTAGTTGGACCGGAAGTTGCCCACGAGCGACTGGAGCGGGACCCGGTCCTGCGGCCGGCGGGGGCCGGCGACGGACGGCTCGACCGTCCCGAGGTCCAGCTCGAGGAGATCGTCGAAATCGAGCTCGGCACCCGCCTCGCGCCACAGGCCCTGCGCCCGCGCGTAGTGTTCGACGAGCTCGACCCGCGCCGCGGAGCGGCCGGTCAGCCGCAGGTAGGTGAGCGTCTCGTCGTCGATCGGGAACATTGCCGCCGTGGCCCCGAACTCCGGGCTCATGTTGCTGATCGTGGCCCGGTCCGCGAGCGCGAGGCCGGCCAGCCCGTCGCCGGTGAACTCCACGAAGGCGCCCACGACCCCGTGCGTCCGGAGCATCTCGGTCACGGCGAGGACCAGGTCCGTGGCGGTCGAGCCGCGCGGCAGCTCGCCGTGCAGCCGGACGCCGACGATGCGCGGCATCGGCTGGTAGAGCGGCTGGCCGAGCAGGACGGCCTCCGCCTCGATGCCGCCGACGCCGTAGCCGAGCACCCCCAGACCGTTGACCATCGTCGTGTGCGAGTCGGTGCCGACGAGGGTGTCCGGGAACGCGACCCGACCGTGCGCATCGGGGCGGTCGTCGACGACCGTGGCCAGGAACTCGAGGTTCACCTGGTGCACGATCCCGGTCCCCGGCGGAACGACCCGAAGATCCCGGAAGGCGGTCTGCGCCCAGCGAAGCAGCTGGTAGCGCTCGCCGTTCCGCTCGTACTCGCGCTCGACGTTGTAGGCGAAGGCCCGGGCGTTGCCGAACATGTCGACCTGGACGGAGTGATCGATCACCAGGTCCGCCGGCACGAGCGGGTTGACCAGGGCCGGGTCGCCGCCGAGGTCCGCCATCGCGTCGCGCATGGCCGCCAGGTCCACGACGGCCGGAACGCCGGTGAAGTCCTGGAGGACGACCCGTGAGGGCATGAACGGCACCTCGGCCTCGGCCGCGTGCCCGGGCCGCCACGACGCGAGCGTCTCGACGTCCTCGGGGCGCACCACGCCACCTCCGGCGTGGCGCAGCAGGTTCTCGAGGAGGATCCGGAGGGTGACCGGCGCACGAGCGAGATCGAGGCGGTCGCTCAGCGTCTCCAGCCGGTAGAGATCCGGCAGGCCGCTGCCGAGCGCCCCACGGGCGCCGAAGGGATCGTGGTCGGGCACGCTGGGTCCTTGGCTGTCGCTAGACTCGTCGGGTGGAAGAGTACCGCGGCCCGGTGGAGCCGCGAGGTGGCGGCGGATGAGGGCCTGGCCGCGGGACGAGGACGGGCGCGAGGCTGGCGCGACCGGCGATCCGGACGCAGCCCGACGGGCCGAGACGGCCGCCGCCATCCGCGAGGCGGGGATCGATCTGGACCCCGTCATCCCCGGCGGTCACCGCCATGGCGAACACCATCACGGCCACGCCGAGGAGCCGGCCGGCGAGCAGGCCAACCG
>JACDAV010000010.1 GCA_013695255.1 Chloroflexota bacterium | reverse complement strand
TGTCGAGCTTCACCACCCTGACGCAGATCGCGACGCTCGTCGCCGGGTCCGTGGCGCTGATGTGGCTGGGCGAGCTGATCACCGAGAAGGGCATCGGCAACGGCATCAGCTTCATCATCTTCGCCGGCATCGTGAGCCAGGCGCCGGGCGCGCTGGCCAACTTCGCAGCCAGCCCGAACCTGACCTCGCTGGCGGTCTTCGCGATCATCGGCATCGTGGCCGTGGTGGCGATCATCTACATCCAGGAGGGCCAGCGCCGGATCCCGATCCAGTACGCGAGCCGCGTCCGCGGCCGGCGGATGTACCAGGGCGGCCAGACCTTCCTGCCCCTGCGGGTCAACCAGGCCGGGGTCATCCCGATCATCTTCGCGGTCAGCATCCTGCTCTTCCCGCAGCAGATCGCGAGCTACTTCACGACCTCGGAGGTCGGCTTCGTGGCCGACGCCTCGCGGGCCATCGTCAACTTCTTCAACCCGCGCTCGATCCCGTACATCCTCCTGTACTTCCTGCTGACCGTCGGATTCACGTACTTCTACACCGCGTTCACCTTCAAGCCGGACGAGACGGCGGAGCAGCTCCGCAAGAACGGCGGCTTCATCCCGGGCATCCGGCCCGGCCGCCCGACGCAGGACTACCTGGCCCGGGTGGTCTTCCGGATCACGATCGCGGGTGCGCTGTTCCTCGGCATCGTGGCCGTGGCGCCGGCCATCGCCGGGCTGGCGTTTCCGGACCTCGCGAACGTCGCGCTCGGCGGGACGGGGCTGCTCATCGTGGTCAGCGTCGTGGTCGAGACGATGAAGCAGATCGAGGCGCAGCTCATGATGCGCAACTACGAAGGCTTCATCAGGTGAGGTCGGCGGGCCTGGCGGGCCATCGCTTCGTTGTCGTCTCCGCGCGCTCGCTCACGCCAACCTCGGGCCGATGGAGTCGCGGAGTTCCGCCTCGGGCCTCGGTGAGCGGCTGCCGACCCGCCGGAGAGGGTGGCGCCTCGGTCCGCCGCACGTGACGGTCGTGGTGCTCCTGGGCGCCCCGGGCGCCGGCAAGGGCACCCAGGCCAAGTTCCTCGAAGCGCAGCTGGGGCTGCCGCACCTCGCGTCCGGTGACCTGCTCCGCGCCGCAGTCGCCGCCGGGACGCCGGTGGGTCGGGACGCGGATCGCTACATGAGCCGAGGGCAGCTGGTCCCGGACGCGACGATGATCCGGATCTTTCTCGACCGGCTCGATCAGCCCGATGCGCGCAAGGGCGCCGTCCTCGACGGCTTCCCCCGGACGGCCGCGCAGGCCGAGGCGCTCGACGCGGCGCTGGGGGAGCACGGACGCCGGGTGGACCGGGCGGTCCTCATCGAGGTGCCCATCGAGGATCTCGTCCAGCGCGCGGCGGGCCGCTGGATCTGCTCGGCGGCCGGCCACGTCTACCACGCGATCGCGAACCCGCCGCTCACACCGGGCGTGTGCGACCTCGACGGCTCAGCGCTCGTCCAGCGGGCGGATGACCGAGAGGAGACGGTCCGCGCCCGCATGGCCCAGCAGCTCGGAGCGCTCGAGGACGTGGTCGGGCACTACCGGTCGCGCGGTGTGCTGCGATGCGTCGACGGGCGGCGCCCCATCGACGAGGTGACGGAGGGCGTCCGGGCCGAGGTCGCGCTGGACCTGGGCGCGGTTTGATGGTCACCCGCAAGTCGCGCCAGGAGATCGAGAAGATGCGCCGGGCCGGTCGGGTCGTCGCCGAGGTCCTGGCGTTGGTCGAGTCGGAGCTGCGGCCCGGTGTCACGACCGGCCACCTCGACGAGCTTGCCGAGCGGCATATCCGCCGGTCCGGCGGGACCCCGTCGTTCAAGGGCTACGGCGACCGGCGCAACCCGTTCCCGGCGTCGCTGTGCATCTCGATCGACGACGAGGTCGTCCACGGCATCCCCGGCAGCCGGACGATCCGGGACGGGCAGATCGTCTCGATCGACGCGGGTGCGATCGTCGACGGCTGGCACGGCGACGCCGCCCGCACCTTCGTCGTGGGCGAGCCGGCGGACGACGTCCGGCAGCTGATCGACACGACCCGCCTGTCGATGATGGCCGGGATCGCGGCCGCGGTGCCGGGGGCCCGCATCGGCGACATCTCGGCCGCCATCGAGGACGTCGCAGCGCCGCACGGCTACGGCATCGTCCGCCAGTTCGTGGGTCACGGGATCGGCACGGAGATGCACCAGGAGCCGCAGGTTCCGAACTACCGGGCCGGACCGCGGGGCATGGAGCTGGTGGCCGGGATCTGCCTGGCCATCGAGCCGATGCTGACCCTGGGCAGCCACGAGGTGGCCGTCAAGCCGGATGGCTGGACGGTCGTCACGAAGGACGGCTCGCTCGCCGCCCACTTCGAGCACACCATCGCCGTGACCGAGACCGGTCCGCAGATTCTGACGACGGTCTGATGACCGTGGCAACCGAATCCCGCATCGGCGACGCGCGCACCGAGGTCCGAGGCGGAGCCCCGCGACGCCATCGGCCCGAGGTCTAGCCAGCTGTCCTCCGTTTCTGATACGCTACGCGTTCGTGTGTCGGCCCGATGCGGGCCGGCACTCGTCGTGAGAAAGGGAAGCAACGACGCCTATGGCCAAGCGTGACGCGATCGAGGTGGAGGGAACGGTCATCGAGCCGCTGCCCAACACCATGTTCGCGGTCCAGCTTGAGAACGGCCATCGCGTCCTTGCCCACATCAGCGGCAAGCTCCGGATGAACTTCATCCGGATCCTGCCGGGCGACCGGGTCCGGGTCGAGCTGTCGCCATACGATTTGACCCGGGGCCGCATCACCTACCGACTCAAGTAGCAGCCGACCGAATCGCCATGCGCACGAGGATCCGTTGAAAGTCCGAGCGTCCGTCAAGACCCGCTGCGACAACTGCAAAGTCATCCGGCGCCACGGCACGGTCATGGTCATCTGCACCAACCCGAAGCACAAGCAGCGGCAGGGGTAACCGATGGCACGCATCGCCGGCATCGACATCCCGCGCGAGAAGCGCGTCGAGATCGCGCTCACCTACGTGTTCGGCATCGGTCTGCCGACCAGCCAGAAGATCCTGACCCAGACCAACATCAACGCTGACACCCGGGTCCGCGACCTCACTGAGGAGCAGGTCAACCGGTTGCGCGAGCTGATCGACCGGCGGTACAAGGTCGAGGGCGACCTCCGTCGCGAGGTCGCACTGAACGTCAAACGCCTGATCGAGATCGGCTCCTACCGCGGCCTCCGCCATCGCCGGAACCTACCCGTCCGGGGCCAGCGCACCAAGACGAACGCCCGACTGCGGCGCGGACCGAAGAAGACGGTCGGCGTCCGCCGCAAGAAGTAGCGAGGAACGACAGCACGCATGGCCGAACGCAAGCGGGCCGTCAAGCAACGGCGCCGGGAAAAGAAGAACGTGCCGCAGGGACATGTCCATATCCAGGCGACGTTCAACAACACGATCATCACGATCACTGACCTGACCGGTGCCGTGATCAGCTGGGGATCGGCCGGCGTTGCCGGCTTCAAGGGCTCGCGGAAGAGCACGCCCTACGCCGCCGCGCTCTCCGCCGAGGGCGCCGCCCGCCGGGCGATGGAGCACGGCATGCGCCAGGTCGAGGTCTACGTCAAGGGACCGGGTGCAGGGCGGGAGCAGGCCATCCGCTCGCTCCAGTCGACCGGCCTGGAGGTTTCCGCCATCACGGACGTCACGCCCACCCCGCACAACGGCTGCCGCGCGCCCAAGCGGCGCCGGGTCTAGGCGAGAACTCCCATGGCCCGCTACACCGAGTCCGTCTGCCGCATCTGCCGCCGCGAAGGCGCCAAGCTGTTCTTCAAGGGCACGCGCTGCTACACCAAGAAGTGCGCGTTCGAGCGACGGCCCAGCCCGCCCGGTCAGCACGGCGTCCGCCGTCGCAAGGTCGGCGAGTACGGCCTGCAGCTGCGCGAGAAGCAGAAGGTCCGCAAGACCTACGGCGTGCTCGAGCGGCAGTTCCGGAACTACTTCAACGACGCCGACTCACGCCCTGGCGTGACCGGTGAGAACCTCCTTCGTTCGCTCGAGCTGCGGCTCGACAACGTCGTCTACCGGATGGGCTTCGCGCCCAGCCGTCCGTCGGCCCGCCAGCTGGTCGGCCACGGCCACTTCACGGTCAACGGCCGGCCGACGAACATCCCCTCGTACCAGGCGCGGCCCGGCGACCGGATCGAGGTCCGCGAATCGCATCGCAGCCGCGAGCCGTTCAAGGTCGTCCGCGAGACGCTCCGCTCGCACCAGACGCCGGAATGGCTCCGCGTCGACGCCGCCACCCTGGGCGGACAGGTCGCCGATCTGCCGCGCCGCGACCAGATGCCGCTCGACCTGAACGAGCAGCTCGTGGTCGAGTACTACTCGAGGTAACCCCCGCTGATGATCGAACTCGAGAACCCGCAGATCGAGCCCGTCGAGGAAGCCGGCACGTACGCCAAGTACGAGGCTGGACCACTCCAGGCAGGCTACGGCGTCACGCTCGGCAATGCCCTCCGGCGCGTGATGCTCTCGTCGCTCGAGGGAGCGGCGGCCACGTCGATCCAGATCCGCGACGTCTACCAGGAGTTCTCCACGATCCCCGGCGTCAAGGAGGACGTCACCCAGATCGTCCTGAACGTCAAGAAGCTCCGGCTGAAGAGCTTCGCGACTCACCCGGTCCAGCTGCGGCTGATCAAGAGCGGCGCCGGTGCCGTCACGGCCGGCGACATCGCCGAGTCGGCGGACGTCGAGATCGTCAACCCGGAGCTCGTGCTGATGACGCTCGACACGGATGACGTGACGATCGAGATGGACGTGACCGTCGAGCGCGGCGTCGGCTATCTCGCCGCCGAGCGGTCGGATCCGCTGCCGATCGGGGTCATCGCGGTCGACGCGATCTTCACCCCGGTCCGCAAGGTCAACTACTGGGTCGAGAGCATGCGGGTCGGTCAGATGACCAACTACGACAAGCTGACGATCGAGATGGAGACGGACGGGACGATCAGCCCGGAAGAGGCGCTCAGTCGCTCGGCGGAGATCCTCGTCAACCAGTTCCGGCCGTTCGTCACGATCGGCAGCATGGCGGCCGCGCAGTCGGATCGGGCGGTGACCGGCGTGCCGGCGCTGCCGCCCAACATGCTGGACATGCCGATCGAGGAGCTGGACCTGCCGATGCGGGCGTACAACTCGCTGAAGCGCAACAACATCGTCAAGGTCGGCCAGCTGCTCCAGCTGAAGGACGACGACCTGCTCCGGATGCGGAACTTCGGTCGGAAGTCCCTCGACGAGATGAAGGAGCGGCTCCGGATGCGCGGCTTCATCATCCCCGAGACGGAGTCCGATCTGGTCGAGGACGCGGACGGCGACGACGAGCCGTTCGAGGACGAGGCGGAGGCCTGATCGGTGGCTCACCGCATCGGCGGGCGCAAGCTCTCGCGCAAGCAGGGGCCGCGGCTCGCGCTGTACAAGAACCTGACCGTCTCGATCCTCCGCTACGAGCGGGTGAAGACCACCGAGGCGAAGGCCAAGGAGATTCGCGGCCGGGTCGAGCGGATGATCACGCTCGCCAAGCGTGGCGACCTTGCGGCACGCCGGACGGTCGTCTCGGAGTTTCCGAACGAGCCGCTCGTCGTCAACAAGCTGTTCGATGAGATCGCACCGAAGTACGCCGACCGGACCTCGGGCTATACCCGGATCATCCGGATCGGCCAGCGCCAGGGAGACGCGGCGGAGATCGTCCAGATCGAGCTCGTCTGACTCGGCGACCGCTCGAGAGGGCGGCCCCGTTCGCTACCGCGCACGGGTGGAATACGACGGCACTGCGTTCGCGGGTTTCCAGAAGCAACCCCGCGGCACTCGAACAGTGCAGGGTGAGCTCGAGGCCGTGCTGGCTCGTCTCGGCGACGGGACGCGTCGGCGCGTCGACGGCGCCGGCCGCACCGACGCGGGGGTTCACGCCACGGGGCAGGTGATCGCGTTCACCTGGTCCGGGCGTCCCGCCGATGGCGAGCTGGCCGAGGCGATCAATCGCCTGCTCCCGCCGGACCTCGCGATCGGCGAGCTCCGGCGAGTGCCGGCAGGGTTTCACCCACGCTACGCGGCGCGGTACCGGGAGTACCGCTATACCGTCTGGAACGGGCCGCGGAGTCCGCTCCGCGAGCGCACGGCGCTCGGGGTGCGGATCCCACTCGACACCGACGCGATGGCGCGCGCCGGGTCGGCCCTCGTCGGCCGGCACGATTTCAGCGCCTTCGGGTCGGCTGACCGGCAGCCGGTCCGGACCGTGCACGCGGTACGGGTTCGGAGGACGGGTCGGCTCGTGACGATCGACGTCCGGGCGGATGCCTTCCTGCGAGGCATGGTCCGGCGTATCGTGGCCGTCCTGCTGGAGGTCGGTCGAGGAACACTGGAAGAATCGGCGGTCGCGGCGGCGCTCGAGTCGCAGCGACCGGCCCTCCACGGGGCGAAGGCCCCGGCGCGGGGACTGTGCCTCCGCCTGGTCGCCCTCGGGCGGCCGGTGAGGCGATCGGACGGAGAACGAACGTGACGATGAGCGCGAAGACATACGCCGCACGCGAGAGCGAGATCGATCGACGCTGGTGGGTCGTGGATGCGACCGACGAGACGCTCGGCCGGCTTGCGTCGCGCATCGCGCGCTTTCTCGAGGGCAAGCACAAGCCGACCTGGCAGCCCAACCTCGACTCCGGCGACTTCGTGATCGTCCTCAACGCGGCGCGGATCTCGGTCAGCCGCGACAAGATGGAGAGCAAGCTCTATATCCGGCACAGCGGCTATCCGCAGGGGCTCAAGCAGGAGACGCTCGGTCATCTGCTCGAGCGGCGCCCCGAGGAGGTCATCCGCCGGGCGGTCAAGGGCATGCTCCCCCACAACCGCCTCGGCGCGCAGCAGATCCGGAAGCTGAAGATCTACGCCGGATCGGACCACCCCCATCAGGCCCAGCGGCCTGAGCCGCTCGCCTGACAGGGAGACATTCGATGGCCACCCCCGCTTTCTTCTCCGGGACCGGCCGCCGCAAGACGGCGATCGCGCGCGTCCGGCTCCTGCCGGGCGAGGGCGAGATCGTCGTCAACGGTCGGTCGCTCGACGAGCACTTCGGCAATGCCTTCAACGAGGCCGAGGTCCGTCTCCCCTTCCGGGTGACCGGGACCGAGGGTCGCTTCAACGCCATGATCAAGGTCGAGGGCGGCGGGGTGACCGGCCAGGCCGGAGCGATCCGCCACGGCATCGCCCGGGCGCTGCTCGAGGTCGACGCGGACACCAACCGTCTGCCGCTCCGTCAGGCGGGGCTCCTTACGCGCGACCCGCGGATGAAGGAGCGCAAGAAGTACGGGTTGAAGAGGGCCAGGAAGGCGCCTCAGTACACCAAGCGGTAGACGTCCGCCTGGGCGCGAGCTCGCGATCCGGGCCGTCTAGAGTGGTGGGATGAAGGGCGCCACGAAGCCGCTCGCGTCGCTGCGCGGGCGGGACCTGCTCAGCGCGGCGGACCTGTCCGCGGCGGAGGTCGAGGCGCTGTTCGGGCGGGCGGCGGAGCTCAAGGCGGAGTTCCGGGCGACGCGGCGGCATGCAGAGCCGCCGCTCGCGGGG
>JACDAV010000424.1 GCA_013695255.1 Chloroflexota bacterium | reverse complement strand
CGAGGTGCGGGGCGACCGCTGGGGCGCGCTGCTGCTGGCCGGGGCCGGCGCACAGCGCGCCGGCCAGGCTGCGCTGACGGTGGCCCGCGCGCTCGGCGCGCTGGTCGAGGTGACCGACGGCGCAGCCTCGATGACCCGCCAGGTGCACCAGGCGGAGGCCCTCGGCCGCGCCACCGCCGATCTGAGCCGCCGCCTCGAGCTTCGCGAGATCGTGGCCGGCATCGTCGATCATGCACGGGCGCTGTTCGCAGCCGACCGAGCCGCCGTCATCCTCGATGGGCCGGACGGGACCGGCATGCCGGTTGCGGCGCGCGGTCTCTCGAGCCACTTCCTCGCCCGACTCGGCCAGCCGTCGCCGGGATCCGTGCCGGCCGCCGCGCTGGCCTCGCGGCGGCCGCTGTTCAGCGTCGCTCACCGCGACGACCCCCGAGCCGCGGCGGACCGGGCGGCCATCGTCCGGGAGGGCTACGACACGATCTGCGCGGCGCCGCTGTTCGTGGGTTCCGAGACGCTGGGGATGGTGATCGTCTACCACGATCAACCGCATCACTGGCCGGCGGATGAGCTGGACGCCCTCGCGACGGTCGCGGCCCAGGCGAGCGTGGCGATCCGAACGGCCCGCAACTACAGCCAGATGTCGACCTGGACGGCCCAGCTCCAGTCGATCCAGCAGCTCGGCACCCGCCTCAATCGGCTCACAACCGTGCGCGAGATCGGGCTCACGATCGCCAACGAGCTCCGACAGCTGATCGACTATCACAACGTGCGGGTCTACCGTCAGCACGGCGACCGGCTGGTGCCGGTGGCGATGCAGGGCCAGGTCGGCCAGTACGTCGACGAGACGCCGGAGCAGCTTGCGGTGGCCGTCGGTGAAGGCATCACCGGCTGGGTGGCCCAGCACCGCCTGCCCCAGAGCCTTCCCGATGCGGCGCGGGATCCGCGGAGCAACACGGTCCCCGGAACAGAGGACGACCTCGACGAATCGATGCTGCTCGCGCCGATGATCTTCGAGGACGAGGTCCTCGGCGTGCTGGTCCTGTCGAAGCTCGGGCTCGGCCAGTTCAGCGAGGACGATCTTCGCCTGCTGGTGATCTACGCCAGCTTCGCGGCCCAGGCGATGGCGAACGCGGACGCCACCGATCGGCTGCGCCGCCAGTCGGAGACGCTCGAGCGCCAGCTGCGCAGCCAGCGCGACCTTCTGCTGATCACCGAGTCGATCCTGACGACTCTCGACCCGCGTGCCGTCCTCGACCAGATCGCCGATCGGCTGGCAGAGCTGGTCGGGTACGACAACATCTCGATCGAGGTCAATGACCGCGCCGAGCGCGTCGTCCGCCCGTTGACCGCGCGCGGCGTCAACGCCGACGAGTACCTGCGGGCGTGGGAGGTGGGCGAGACCGGTCTCGCGACCTGGGTGATCGAGCACGACGAGGGCGTCCTCGTCCTCGACCAGTACGAGGATCCGCGGGTCAGGCCGTTCTCGTCCGGTCCCGTGCACGGCGGCCTGATCGTCGTTCCGCTGCGCCGCCGCGAAGGGGTCGCCGGCGTCCTGACGGTCGAGCGCCTCGGCGAGGGCAACACCTTCAGCGTCGAGGAGTTCGAGCTCGTGGAGCTGTTCGCCGCGCAGGTCTCGATCGCCCTGCACAACGCCGAGGAGCACCAGGCGGTCGAGATCCGGGCGACGACGGACCACCTGACGGGCCTGCTCAACCACGGCACGTTCGGCGAGTGGCTGGCCTCGAGCGTCGCGCGCGGCGAGATGTTCAGCCTGGTGATGATCGACCTCGACGACTTCAAGGCGGTCAACGACGCGCTGGGGCACCAGGCGGGCGACCGGTTGCTGGCCGAGATCGGCCAGGCGATCAGCCGGGCGCGGCGCGAGTCGGACCACGTGTTTCGCTACGGTGGCGACGAGTTCACCGTGCTCCTGCCGGGTGCCGACCCGGCTGCGGCAGTCGCGGTGACCGAGCGGATCCGCGATGCGGTGCACGCGGTGGGCGCTGCGGGGACCTCCTGGGCGACGGGCGGCGTCCACGTCTCGGCGTCCCTGGGCGTGGCGACGTATCCCGCCGACGGCCTGACCCCCGAGTCGATCCTGCTCGCCGCGGATCGAGCCTCGTTCGTCGCCAAGCGGGCAGGGTCCGGTGGCGTCGCCACGGCCGAGGAAGGGCTCGCCCTCGCGGGCGGGCTGGAGCTGCAGGAGCCCACGCCGGTCGACCCGCCCAGGGTCCCGGACGGCTACTGAAAGGCGGACCGGAAGCCACGGGGCGTATCCTGCCCGCGTGTCCGGGCCGAGCATCCTCATCACGATCGCCGATCCCGCGCGCGCCGCGGACCCGGAGGTGGCCGCTCGGCGCAGCGGTCTGTACGCCGACGCGGTCGCCCGGCACGGGGGTGAGCCGACGCTCGTGTCCAGCGGGACGCCAGAAGACGAACGGGTCGCCGCATTCGAGGGCATGGGCGGCCTGCTGCTGTCCGGCGGGGTGGACATCGAGCCGGCCCGCTACGGCGCGACGAGCGCCGGCTCGAACGACGTCGACCGCGAGCGGGACGAGCTCGAGGCGAGCGCCTGGGCAGCTGCCGAGGCCCGCGGCCTGCCGATCCTGGGCATCTGTCGCGGCCTGCAGGCGCTCAACGTCTTCGCCGGCGGGCGGCTCGTGCAGGACGTGCCCGGCCACCAGGGACCGGCCATCGGATCGGGTCCGGCGCTGACCCACCCGCTGCGCGTGGCGCCGGGAACCCGGCTGGCACGGGTCCTCTTCCCGACCAACGCCCGCGGCGGCGTGCTCGAGGTCAACTCCTACCACCACCAGGCCGTGCGACCGGAGGACCTCGCGCCCGGGCTCATCGCCTCGGCCACGTCGTCCTCTCCGGCCGGCGAGCTGGTCGAGGCGCTCGAGACGAGGTCCGGACGGTTCGTCATGGGGGTCCAGTGCCATCCCGAGCGGCGCGACTCGACGCCAGAGGCGTTCGAGCGGCTGTTCAGGGTCTTCGTCGACGCGGCCCGCGGGGCGCTCACCAGCCGCTGACGGGCCGCTGACGGCTAGAGACGTCCCGCGTCGATCCCGCGCTGGAGGAACTGCCGGGCGCGCGCCTCCCGCGGCACCGGAAGATCTCGCCGGGCTCAGCCGGTGCACCGGATGACCACCGGGAGGTCCTCGGTCAGCTCGAGCTGCGCAGCCGCGTCGCCCTGGTTGACCGCCAGGCACAACCGCCCGTACGAGTCCTCGTAGAGCAGCGGCTCGCCGACCGCGGCCTCGCCGAACGTCTCCCGCCAGGCCAGCTCAACCGGCCGTGCCCGCGCTCCGGACTCGCCACGCCGGACCTCGATCGTCAGCCGGTTGCCGGTCGATAGCGCCCCGAGCGCCTGGACCAGATCGTCGGCAAAAGCGGTCAGCTTGACGTTGCCGAAGGTGTCGACGTAGAGGACGTGGGCGCGCAGCTCGCCGTCGGCCGGGACGGGCTGCGGGATCGGCAGCCGGACCAGGCCCACCGGGTCCACGGGCGGGCCGAACCGTTCGAGCGCGACCCCCCGGGCCAGGTGCGCCGCTGCCGGGGCGAAGACGTCGCGGCCGTGGAAGCTGGTCGAGACCATCGGCAGACGGTAGGCGGCCTCGGTCAGCTCGACGGCTGCCGTGATCCCGCCCATCCGGTCCGCCGCCATGAGCAGCAGGCCGTTGTCCGGCCCCACGAGGACATCGCCCCGGCCCGTCCGGATGGCCACCGGCCGCCGCGCCGTTCCCACACCGGGATCGACGACCGCGACATGCACGCCGATCGGCAGGTACGGCAGGGCGCACCACAGCAGCAGCGCGCCGTCTCGAATGCGGAACTTGCGAACCTCGTGGCTGATGTCGAGAAGCTCGACGTCCGGCGCGATGCCGAGGATGACGCCGCGCATGATCGCCGCCGAGGGATCCCGGAGCCCGAAGTCGGTCAGGAGCGAGATCAGCGGGCGGATCACGCCCGGGATGGTAGCCGGACCCGGAATCCGAAGCGGCGCCTGGAGGAGGCGCCGCTTCGGGGAGGTTGGCCGTGACGGCGGGAGGAGGATCGCCGCCGCGGCCGGGATATTCGGTGTGGGATGCCGTCTCAGGCCGGCGTCGGTGGCTTCGTGCCGTCATCTGCGGTGAACCTGCCCGTGGCACGCAGCGCCCGAAGGAAGAGCAGTCGGTTGATCTCGCCGAGCTTCCAGTGCTGCCCCCCGACCGGGATGCCGCACAGGAAGGCGGTCAGGTTCGCCGCCTCATCGGGCGCGAGACCCTGCCGGAGCAGCGAGCGGTAGGTCGCGGTTGCCGACGGTTCCGTGCTGGTCTGGCCCGCACGAACGACTGCGGCCGGCGAGCCGGTCCCGCCCGGGATGGCCGTCGGATGAACCGGCGACGGGGCGTCCGTGGCTGACCGTCGGTGCCGTCGAGTGCCGTGCTGCCCCTGCCCTGTCATGTCCTGTGCGTTGCCTCTGGTGCCGCCGGCGGGCGGTAGGTCGGCCGGGATCCTGCCCGGTTGGGAGCGGAGTGGAGCGGTCTGGTGGGATCGTCCGTCGTTCCTGCCAGGTATTCGATGACCCGCACGTCCCGGATGAGACCGGTACTTGCGACGCCGCTCGCTTCCTCGAACCGGTCGAGGCGGCGGGCGGGGGCACGTAGACTGCCCGCGTGCGGGTCCGGATATTCGGGCTGCGACTGATCGCCGCCGCCCTGTCTGCTGCTTGGACGCTGACCGCGGCCCTCGTGTTGCTCGTGTACCGACCGGGTGGGCCGTTCGACGTCCAGGTCGGACTGGCAGCCGGGCTGCCGATCCTGGTCGCGCTCGCCGGGCTGGTCTGGCCGCCGGTCGCCCGCGGCGACCGCGCGTTCGCCGGGCTGGTGTGGGCGGGGCTCGGGTCGCTCCTGCTGCTCACGCCCTCGATCGGGGGGATCGTCACGCAGCTGCTGGCGCGCGGCCCCCAGACGCTCCTGCCGTCGCCCGAAGCGGCGTACCCGTGGCTTCTCGCCCTGCTGGGCACGGGGCTCTTCAGCGGTCTCGGTGTCGCGCGCCGACGTCTGGGCGACGCGGCGCTCCGGCGTCGACGGCTCGTCCTCGGCGGCACGCTGGCGGCCGTCTCGACGATCGTCGCGGGCGGCATCTTCGCGTCGGTGGCCATCGCGAACGAGCTGGCGCTGCGGGACCGTCCGGCTCCGGCGTCCCGCTACGGACCCACGTCCCCGGCCCTCGAGCCACCGACCTGCGACGTGCCGCCGCGGATGGCCGCCGAGGCGCGGGTCGAGCTGCTGCTCACGGGCACGGTCGATCGCCGACCGATCGGCAACGTCGACCTGCGCGGCCTGCGCAGCGGCGAGGACTTCCGGTGGCTGGCCTATGTCGCCACGGATCGACAGCTCGGGCAGCACGGGGCGGCGCGCCTCGGCGACACGACCTGGCGGCTCGACCCGCAGCGCGGCTGGGAGCTGGTGCCGCCGATCGAGGTCGCCGGCGCCGGCCTCGATGTCCAGGTGCTCCGCGTCGCGCTCGAGGCGGGCTCCCGTGAGGCAGCTGAGGACCACGGGCTCGCCTTCTTCGAGGGCGCTCGTGCTCGCCACTGTCGGGTGGCCGTCGACGGGCGCGCGTTCCGGGAGGCATTCCCGCAGGTCGAATGGCTCGCTGGCACCAGCGACCTGGGGCGGTGGCGCGGCGAGCTCGACTACTGGGTCTTCGCGGACGGCGCCGTCGGACGGCTGTCGGGCAGCGTCAGCGGCGATGCGGCGTCGATCGGCGAGCGCGGCCTGCAGGGCACGCTGCGTGCGACGATGATCGCCACCGAGCGGGACCGCGACCACGTCGTCGTCCGCCCCACGAGCTGAGGAGATCGATGGACGACGGCGAGCGGCGCAGCGGCAAGCGCGATCGCCTCGCCCGGCTGACGAGGCTGATCACCGTGCTTCGTGCCCATCCCGACGGAGTCCGGGTCGGTGAGCTCGCGCGCCGGGTCGACATGTCCGTCCGGACGGTCTACCGGGACCTCGACGCGATCGACCGGGAGCTGCAGGTCGGCGTCTGGTCCGAGGGCGGGCTGTGGGGCGTCGCCGGCGAGGACTTCCTGCCGCCGCTCAAGCTGACCCTGTCCGAGGCGATGGCGGTGGTGCTCTCGGCGCGGCTGATGGTGCGCTACGCGGACAAGTACGACCCGGACCTCGCGGCCGCATTCGAGAAGCTCGAGGAGGGTCTGCCGCCGGTCCTCGCCGAGCACGTCGACCGGACGCTGGGCATCCTGTCGAGTCTGCCGCGTGACGAGCGGTTCCGCCGGCACGTCCACCTGCTGACGCGGGCCTGGTCGGAGCGACGCGTCGTCAGCCTGGACTACGACCCGCCCCGCCATTCGCGATACGGCGCCGTCGGGGAGCGGCGGCGGGCGGTCGTGCGGCCCTACCTGATCGAGCCGTCGCTGCAGACGCACGCGCTCTATTTGATCGGCTGGGACGAGACGCGGGACGGGCTCCGCACGTTCAAGATCGAGCGGATCCTCGACGCCGCGCTGACGCCGCGAACGTTCGACCCGCCCGAGGGCGGGATCGAGGACTCGCTCTGGCGGGCGTGGGACATCATCGCGGACCAGTCGGAGGTGGAGGTCGTGCTGCGCTTCGCACCCACGGTGGCCGGACGCGTCGAGGAGGCGACCTGGCACCCGACGCAGCGCGTCGAGCGCGAGCCGGATGGCTCCCTCGCCTGGCGGGCGACGGTCAGCGGGACGATCGAGATCCGGCTGTGGATCCTCTCGTGGGGCGACGAGGTCGAGGTGCTGGCGCCGGCGGCGCTCCGTGACGACGTGATCGCGACATGGCGGCGGGCGCTCGAGCGGTACGGGGAGCCCGCGGCGGGCTGACGCGCGGGCCGAACTCGAGGGGAGCCTGCGGCCGAACCGGGCGAGGCCGCGTGGCGGAACCCCGACGCGCTGTTTCCTGTCCAATTCTCCTGGCATGAGCGCACGGCCGAGCTGGAGAGGGCCTCCGCAGCCGCAGCGCGATCTTTCCTGTCGAATTCTCCTGCAGGAGCGTAAGACCAGCTCGCGAGGGCCGGCGCACGTAGCGGGTGTCCTCTGTGAGCCACGCGCGCGACTAACACCCTCGCCGATGCCACCGATGGAGCGTCGCGGAGATCGCCTGGTGCTTTCCGCGTGGGCGTATGACAGGAAAGTCTGGCTCAGCGGCCCGGTCCGCGCCGGCCGCTCCGTCGCATCGGGCGCCGACCGCGTAGTCTGCGGCGGTGGCTCGTCACCCCTTCCGCGCCGTCAATCTGATCAGCGACCCGATCCACGGCTATCTCGAGCTCACCAAGCGCATCGCCCCGGTGGAGGCGGCGGCGGCCGGACTGCCGGACGAGCCCGCGGTCGAGCAGGACCTCGTCGACAGCGCATGGCTGCAGCGGCTGCGCAGGATCAGCCAGCTCCAGAGCGCGCGGTGGGTCTTCCCGACGGCCGAGCACTCCCGGTTCACCCACGGCCTCGGCGTCATGCACGAGGCCGGCCTGTGGGCGCGGGCGCTCTACCCGAGCCTCCGAGGCACCCTCCTCGCACGAGGCGTACGGGACGCCGGCCGACGGGACGCCGGCGCGCGGGACGCCGTCCCGCCGGAGCCGGTCCCGTCCGAAGGGCTCGTGGTCGAGACCCTGCGCGTGGCCGGGCTTCTCCACGACGTGGGGCACGGGCCGTTCGCCCACTTCTTCGAGGACCACGTTCTGCGCGCGTTCGACGCACCGGTCGACGCCCGACGCGAGCCCGGCAAGCGGCTTTCGCACGAGGACCTGTCGCAGCTGATCATCGAGCGCGAGCTGGGCGACGTGATCCGGGGCCTTCGGCGGGCGCCGGGCACGGATCCGGCGCGCGACGCATTCGACGCGGGTGAGTCGATCGAGCCCCGATGGGTCTCATTCCTGGTCTCCAAGCCCGCCCTGCGCGACGCCTCGATGCCCGGCTGGCTGCGCTGGCTGCAGCCGCTCCTGTCGGGCGTCTTCACCGTCGACAACCTGGACTACGTGCGTCGCGACGCGTACCTCACGGGCGTCGCGGTGGGACCCGTCGACGTCGAACGGCTGCGTCGCTACACGTTCGTGTCGGACCACGGGTTGACGCTCTACGAGCCGGGCCTCGGTGCGCTCGAGATGTTCCTCACGGCCCGGCTGTTCATGTACCAGCAGGTCTACTTCCATCGCACGGTGCGCGCGATCGACCTCGACCTCGCGGAGGTCTTCGAGCCGTCGATCCGCGCGATCTTCGGCGAAGGGTCGCCGGTGGACCGGCTGAGCGAGTACGCCGACCTCGACGAGTACGCGCTCCTCCACCAGGCTGCCCGGTGGGCACGGGGCGAGTCGGTGGCGGCGGAGGGTGCCGAGCGGCCGGGCGACGGGACCGTCGCGCCGGCGGTCGCCGAGGGGTGGCGGGCCATCCTGCTGCGACGCCCTCGCTGGCGCGTCGAGGCCGAGGTTCGCGCCGAGTACGAGGCCGGGGACTTTCCGGATGCGCTCGTGGCGACGCTCGGGGCGGAAGAGCCAGGCGTGACCGCGATCGACCGGGCGGTGGTCGACGCGCGACCCGCCGATGCGACCGCCACGGACTCGTTGCTGGCGATCGAGTCGCGCGACGGGGCGTCCGAGATCCGGCTCAGCCGGGCGCTCGGGCGGTTGCCGGCGTACGCGCTGATCGCACGGCGCTACCGGCGGTCGAGCGGCGAGTAGGGCTCCGGGGCAGGCTCGTGGCAGCGCGGGCTCCGCGCCGGTTCCGCACGGGCTGGGCGCCCGTGTCGACGGCCGTAGTTGCGCCAGTGCTATTCCCGCCGCTTCGAGCGGCACATGGCAAGCATCAGCCCGCTCCGGGAGACAAATATGCCGTCCAGTCCGGCATACAGGTCGGGCTGGCGGGCCGGCGAGACCGGCTTGTGCGCCCCGATCGGCCCGAAATAGTTGTGCCGCGAATGAGCCCAGGCCGATAGGCCGGGCGCCGTCGGCCGGTTGAACACCCGTTGTGGCCGACCTTGCCGGGCGAGGTCCATTCGCGCGGCGGCGATCCCCGGGCGACTCGATATGCTGGCCGCGTTCCGCAGTCAGGAGAGCGCGGCATGCCGACGCCCGACGGGCCAGCCCATCCACGCGCCACGCCGGGCCATCGACGGGCCGCCGGTCCTGAAGATCCTGTGTGGAGGGCGATCCGGACGAAGCGCGTGATCCGCCGCTTCGAGGACCGGCCGCTGGATGCCGTCCACCTCGACCGCATCCTCCACGCCGGCCGGCGGGCAGCCAGCTCCAAGAACCTCCAGCGCTGGGAGTTCATCGTGTGCGTCGATCGGGCGCACCTGCGCGAGCTCGGTCAGGTCGGTCACGCGGCCGGCCACCTCGCCGGCGCGGCCGCGGGCATCGCCCTGGTCACGCCGGATCCACGTCAGCCGGGGACGCCGCTCTCGGTCATGTTCGACCTCGGCCAGGCGGCCGCGAACATGATGCTGGCCGCGTGGGAGCTGGGTGTGGGCAGCGTGCCGGCCACGGTCTACGAGCACGACCTCGCGCGGCGGCTCCTCGGCTACCCGGAGACACACCACTGCGAGTACCTGCTGTCGTTCGGCTACCCAGCCGATCCGGCGGAGCTGCGCGCCCCTCCCCGGGCGGGCGGCCGGCGGCCGATTGCTGACATCGTCCACCGCGAGCGGTGGGGCAGGCGAGACGGGCCGACCTGAGCTCCGGACGAGCGCCAACCGGCGGCGCCCGGGATGCCCGGCGCCCGGGATGCCCGGCGCAGGCGGCCGGGGTCACCAGACCTGCGGGACGTATCGCTGGGAGGAGCGGGGCGGTCTGACGTAGCCATCGTCCTGCTGGCGGGGCGGCAGCGTGAGCACCTGGTCGGGGAGGTCCTCGTACGGCACCTGGCTCAGGAGGTGCGTGATCGAGTTGAGGTGGGCCCGCCGCTTGTCATCCGACTCGACGACCCACCACGGCGAGTCCTCCGTGTCCGTGTAACGGAACATCTCGTCCTTCGCCCGGGAGAACTCGACCCACCGTGACCGCGCCTCGAGATCCATCGGGCTGAGCTTCCAGCGCTTGGCCGGATCGTTGATGCGGGCCTGGAACCGGCGCTCCTGCTCAGCGTCGCTGACCGAGAACCAGAACTTCACGAGGATCGTCCCCGAGCGGATCAGCATCCGCTCGAACTCGGGACAGGCGCGCATGAACTCCGCGATCTGATCGTCCGTGGCGAAGCCCATCACCCGTTCGACACCGGCCCGGTTGTACCAGCTGCGATCGAAGAGCACGATCTCGCCGGCCGTCGGAAGCTGATCGACGTAGCGCTGGAAGTACCACTGGCCCTTCTCGCGCTCGTTCGGAGCGGCGAGTGCGACGACGCGGCAGATGCGCGGGTTGACGCTGGCCATGATCCGCTTGATCACGCCGCCCTTCCCCGCCGCGTCCCGGCCCTCGAAGATGACCACCACCCGCAGGCCCTTGGCCTTGACCCAGTCCTCCATCTTCACGAGCTCGAGCTGGAGCCGTGCCAGCTCCTCCTCGTAGACCTTCTTCTTGAGCTTCGTCGCCGCGCCGGGGCCCGCGTCGTCGAGGCCGACGTCCGGATCGGTGGGCGCGCGGGTCGCGCCGTCGGGCGCGTCGGTGTCGGACATGTCGCCTGCCTCCCGTGCGGTCGAGTGGACTCGATAGCGCAAGGGTGCTCGCGCCTCGTCACCGCGTGCATTGGCGGCGGCTGTCCCCGCTTGCGACCGTGTTTCAGTCCGGGTCGGGCGCGTCGTTGGCCGCGCCGGGGTAGGCTGCACCCCGCAGAAGGGAGCACCTGCATGGCATACGTTCTCGCCTATATCGACCCGGGATCGGGCAGCCTGATCATCCAGGCCGTCGTTGCGACGGTGGTCGCGGTTCCGTTCTTCCTCCGTCACCAGATCGCACGGTTCGTGCGCGTGATCCGACGTCGGGATGACGTGTCGGTCGCCGACGAACCGACCAACGGGACCCGATCTCGCTGACGTCCGACCCGACGCCGGCCGCCCCGAGGGGCACAGGAGCTCGACGCGACCCGGCATCGTTCCGCGACCCGAGCGGCTTCGTCTATCGCCGCCGGGGTGTCCTCCTTCGACAGGTTGACCGGTCCTTCGCCGCGGCCTGGGACGACCTGACGGGAAGCGGGCTGCTCGAGACGCTCCAGGACCGGCGGCTGCTCGTCCGGCACGAGGCCGTCGACGTGGCGGACGCCCTCGACCCAGCGGGGGCCCACGCGGTCATCCGGCCAGAGGCGGTCCGCTTCATCTCCTATGCCTACGAGTGGTCGTTCGGCCAGCTCCGTGACGCCGCCCTGCTGACGCTCGAGGCGCAGGACGCCGCGCTGGCGGCCGGCTTCACGCTGCGCGACGCGAGCGCCTACAACGTCCAGTTCCACGGCGGCCGGCCCATCCTCATCGACAGCCTGTCATTCGAGCGGGCGACCCCCGGGGCGCCGTGGATCGGCTACCGGCAGTTCTGCGAGCACTTCCTCGCGCCGCTGGCCCTGATGGCCCATCGGGACGTGCGCTGTGGGCTCCTGCTGCGCGACTTCCTCGACGGCATCCCGCTCGACCTCGCTGCCCGGCTGCTGCCCCGGCGCACGTTGCTGGACGTGGGGCTCGCCAGCCACATCCATGCACACGCGCGCGCGCAGCGGCGCCACGCGGGATCGGCCGCATCGGCGGCCCGCGGCCCGACCATGAGCCCGCTCCGGCACGCGGCGCTGATCGACAGCCTGCGCCGGACGGTTGCCAGGCTGCGGTGGGAGCCGGCGGGAACCGAGTGGGCCGATTACGCCGACCACACGAGCTATGACGACGCGGCCGCGCGCAGCAAGGACGAGCTCGTGCGGCGGTACCTCGAGGCGGCGGGCGGCGAGATCGTCTGGGACCTCGGGGCGAACACGGGCCGGCACAGCGCGGTTGCCGGGCGGCTCGGGCGCGAGGTCGTCGCCTGGGACGTCGATCCGGCAGCGACGGAGCGTCATTACCGCGCCGTCCGGCGCGATGGGCTGACGAACGTGCTGCCGCTCCTGGTCGACCTCGGCAATCCCAGCCCCGGGCTTGGCTGGGCGCACGAGGAGCGGCGCTCGTTCCTCGATCGCGCCGACGCGGACACGGTCATCGCCCTGGCCCTCGTCCATCACCTCGCGATCTCGCGCAACGTGCCGCTTCCGATGCTCGCGGACCTCTTCGCGCGGCTGGCCCCGAACCTGATCGTGGAGTTCGTTCCGAAAGCGGACCCCATGGTCCAGCGATTGCTGGCGACGCGACAGGACGTCTTCCCCGACTACACACTCGAGGGCTTCCGCACGGCGCTGGGCGAGCGGTTCGAGGTCCTCGAAGAGGCCGGCATCGAGGGCAGCGAGCGCACGATCCTCCGGCTGCGGCGCCGTTGAGCCGCCGCCTCCCTCAGGGCTCGGCGGGCGGGCGCTCGTACTCGACGAAGTCGAACATCCGGTAGTAGTCGGGCGAGAGGTACGTCGCGTCCGGCAGCAGCGGCAAGCCCGCGTCGAAGTAGGCGTTGAACACGATCCGGAACGCGTTGACCGGCGTGATCCGGTCGTACACCCCCGCCGCGGCCGGATCGACTCCCGGCAGGTAGAACGCGTTGAGGATCCCGAACTTGTGCTGGACCTGGTCCGGCGTGGCCTTCAGCCAGTCGAACCGAACCTGGTTCCGCGCGAACTCGATCGGGAACTCGCCTTCGTCGGCCTGGAGGATGATCACCGGCTCCTCGCCGGGCGGCGTGTCGAGCAGGCGGTCGAGGATCGCGAGCATCCGATCGTTGGTGAAACGCACGTGCTCGAGGTACGACTCGTCGCGCGTCCGGCCGGCCACCTCCTCCGGCGTGGGGAAGCTGCCGTCGGCGTTGAACCGCCAGGGGCTGTGCGGGAGCAGGAGGTGGGCGAATACGAACGTGGGACCCGGCCGGCCCGCCGTCTCGGCCAGGCGATCCAGCTGGTAGAGCGTGTGACTGCGCAGCAGCTCGGGCGGCCCGACGCCCTCGCCCAGGTCCTCCGGCTCGGTGGGCGCCACCCAGGGCTCGGTCAGCGACCAGGCCGTCGTGGAGAGCACCGCGGCGCTGAACTCGGACCCCTCGGACCATCGGAGCACCCGGTCGGCGTCGACGTTGGTCGCCGTCGGCTCCCAGGTGTTCGCGATGTGGATGTACTCGTAGCCGAGCGCCTTGAGCGTCGCCGGCACGGCGAGCTGCTCGCGGAGGGCACGGTGCAGTGGCTCGAATGACGGTGAGCCCCCGTTCTTGAGCGCCTGGCCGTTGAGGTGCTCCATGCTCAGCGACGAAACGAGTGACAGCGAGGTCTTGAAGTAGTTGGCCCAGCTGTCCTCCGCGATCGTGAAGCCGCGCTGCTCGAGCGCGTCGAGGAACGGTCGGTTGTCGAAGCCGTAGATGCGATCGAGCGTCTCGGCGTTCGAGTAGCGGTCGAGGATGATGTAGTAGACGTCCGGCCGGCGCCCCCCGTCCGGGACGTGGAGCGAGATCGCCGCCGTGGAGGCTGACGCGGAAGCCACCCCCGGCAGCGAGCCGGCGGCGAACTCCCCCACCCGCACCAGGTTGAACGCCAACAGGATCGCCGCCACGAGGTTCGCGGCCTGGGTGGCCGGGACGACCCACCGGCCGTCGCGCCAGGTCAGTGCCAGTGCGCCCAGGGCGATCGCGGCGTAGGCGGCCACGAGCGGCGTCCGTTCCGTCAGCCCGTGCGACTCCCGGGCCACGTTCCAGACATGCCCGAACGAGAAGAACAGGACCACCAGCACGCCGGCCAGGATGGCCCCCCGACGCCAGTCCCGGAGCAGCGCGGCGCCCGCCGCCAGGGCGCCGCCGGCTGCGGCGAGCGACGCCCCGAGCGGGAGCCATAGCGGATCGAGCGTGACCTGCTGAACCGCGTTCTGGGCGAACAGGAAAAGCACCGGGAACGCCGCGAAGAGGAGCGGGTGCAGCGGCAGCGCGCTCCAGCGGCTCCGCGTGTCGCGCGTCGCTCGTCCCGGCATGACAGCACCGTAAACGAAGCGTTAACGTCGCGCTGGCGAGGCGTCGGCCGGCCAGCTCAGGTCTCCCGGCGCTCCCACTCGGCCACGCGCGGCCGGCCCATCGCCTCCCAGGCCCGGGCCTCGTCGCTCGGCAGCCGGAGCGCGTGGACCACCTGCCGGGCAGCCAGCCCGACGATGGCGGTGAACGTGGGGTACGCGAACTCCACCTCGGCGAGGCGCTCGACCGCGACGTTGCCGGCCATGGCCCCGGCCACGATCTGGACGACCTCGACCGCCTGCTCGCCGACCACGTGCGCGCCGAGGATGCGGTGCGAATCGCGCTCCACCACGAGCTTGCAGAAGCCCTCGGTCCGGCCGTCGATCACCGCGCGGTCCAGGTCGGCGTACGGGACGGTGCCGGTCTCGACGAGCTGACCGGCCGTCTGGGCCTGTGCCTCCGTCAGGCCGACGCTGGCGTATTCCGGATCGGTGAAGCCGCCGTGGGCGACGATGGCGTGCCGCGCGCTGCGACCCTCGTCGCGCAGCGCGTTCTCGGCCGCCACGCGTCCCTCGAAGGTCGCGCTCTGGACAAGCATCATCCGGCCCGTGATGTCGCCGGCGGCCCAGATGTTCGGCGCCGAGGTCCGCAGCGTGTCGTCGACGCGGACGTAGCCGCGCTCCGTGGCAACGCCGGCCGCGTCGAGGTCGAGGCCGTCCAGGTTGCCCGGCCAGCCGACGGCCAGGATCACGGCCTCCACCGCCAGCTGGCGCTCGGCACCGTCGAGCCGATACCGGAGTCGCAGCCCCTCGGCCGGACGATCGATCGCGTCGACAGCCTCGATGCCCGCGATCACGTCGATGTCGTGTCCGGCGAATGCCCGGGCCAGGGCCGCCGAGACGTCCGGGTCCTCGCCGGCCAGGATCCGCGGCGCCACCTCGAGCAGCGTGACCCGCGAGCCGAACGCGGCGAGGATCGAGGCGAGCTGGGCGCCCGTCGACGACCCCCCCACGATCGCCACGGACGCCGGCGCGCGCTTGAGGCCCCACACGTCGCTGTACGTCATGGCCAGCTCGTGACCCGGGATCGGCAGCCGTCGCGGGTGCCCGCCGCAGGCGACGATGAACCGGTCCGCCGCGATCGCTCCCCCATCGCCGAGCACGACCGAGTCGGCGGCGGTGAAGGCAGCGGGGCCGGCGCGCTCGCGAACCTCGACACCCGCCCGCTCGAGATGAGCGGCAGCCTGCTTCTTCTCCTGCAGCCGGTAGACGGTGCGCTGCGTGGCGGCGAGCAACTCCTCGAGGTCGAGGCTCGGCTCGGCCGCCACGATCCCGTACGCGCCCAGCTGCCGCGCGTCTCGCAGGAGCCGCGCGGCCTTGGCCAGCACGCGCGTCGGGGCACACCCGTCGTTCGTGCACGTCCCGCCGAGGCGGTCCTTCTCGACCAGGGCGACCCGCGCCCCGAGCTCGGCCGCGCGCAGGGCGGCGGTCATCCCTGCCGGGCCGCCGCCGAGGACCACGAGATCGAAGCGCTCGCCCTCGACGCCGCTCATCCGCGCAGGTCCCGCCGGCGAAGACCGAGCAGGCCAACCGCCACGCCACCCACGGCAAGCACCGCGAACAGCGCCAGGCCACCCGCGTCGAACCGGCCGGCCATCGGCTGGCCGAAGTGGTGGTTGAGCGACACCTGGAGGAGCCAGTCCGGCGCCCGGAGGATGGTGCCCACGAGCTCGAGAAGGTACGAACCGATCACGATCCCGCCGGCGACCGGCGCCGCCAGGTCCGCCCGGAGGAGGCCACCGACGGCGAGCCCGACGCCGGCCACCGCCGCGCCGTAGAGCGCGAGCACGCCGAGCCCGATCAGGGGCGTCGCGGCGTCGCCGCCCTGGTTCGCCACGGCAATGCCGATCACGGCGCCGCCCAGCGCCACCATCGCCAGCACCGCCGCAAGGACCCCGAGCGCGCTCGCGAGGGCCCAGGGAACGCGCCCCGTCGGCGTCGACAGCACGAGGTCGAGCCGGCGGTTCGACTCATCCCCGGCCCAGCCGCCGACGAACGTCGCCGCGCCGAGACCCGCGAGCAGCGAGCCGAACGGGAAGAAGGCGAGCTGCAGCACGCCGGACGGAGCGGTGATGTCGACCCCCGGGTAGATCCGCTCGACCATCGCCCGGATTTGCGGCAGCTGGGCCATGCCGGCGGAGAATGCCGCCGCGGATGCCGCGATCGTCGCGCCGTAGAGCCCGATCCCGAGGCCCCAGCCGATCGCCGCTCCGAGCCGATCGGCCAGCTGCCGGACGAACGGATTGCGCGTCCCGGCGGGAAGCGAGGGCAGTCGAAGCCAGCCCAGGCTCGCGGCGCGGCCGAGGTCGCGGCGCTCGAACGTGAACAGACCGAGCGTCGCCAGGCCGGCCGTGACGGCCCCGAGCGCACCGACCGGCAGCCAGTCGGAGCGGCCGGCGAGCGGCCGATGGCCAGCCGTCCAGCTGAACGGCGAGAGCGGCTCCAGCGCCTCGATGACCGGGGAGACGCTCGCGTAGGCCGGGACGAGGTAGGTGGCGAACAGGACGACCAGCCCCAGACCGAGCGCGCGTCCGCGACCCACCACCGGGCCGAGAGCGAAGGCAACCGCGCCGGCGAACAGCACCAGCAGGCCGGTCAGCAGGAAATGGCCGGCCGCGGCGCCGAGCGGAATCGCGTCGCCGGGCAGCGTGCCGAAG